>DMNR01000372.1 GCA_003452655.1 Actinomycetota bacterium
TGGCGTCGGGGATGGGCGAGGTTCCGTCGGCCGACGAGATCGCCGCCGACGTCGAGGCGTTCCTGCGCGAAGTCAACGACGAAGGCCGCCAAGCCTGACCAGCTCGGCTCGCTACTCCCTTCCACGAGACCGGTGTCGTGGCGGTCAATCTGTCGGTGCGGCGACATAGGGTCTAAGTCATGGAGACGCGCAACATCACGATCGACGAAGCCCTTGACCTGATCGCGCGGGGTGAGTCGCACTTTTGGGACTTCAAGAGCTCGATGAGCGGCGGGAAGGTGATCCAGAAGATCGGCTGCGCGTTTGCCAACGGAGATGGCGGCGAGTTCCTCGTTGGTGTCGAGGACTCCAAGGTGGGCTCAGGATTCGACCGCTGGAAAGGATTCGAGTCCCTCGAAAGGGGCAACCACATCATGCAGTCGCTGAGCGGAGAGGTCTCACCACCGGTCCCATACGCCGCGGAGTGGCTCCAGGTGGTCGGCCACGAGTCCGCAGGTTTCGCTTGCCTGGTGTCCATCCGCAAGAGCCCGGTGGTCCATGAAACGGCCGACGGAATCGTTTATGTGCGCCAGAACGCGTCTACCGCGAAGGTAGACGGCGCCGAGCGGGTGAATTTGACGCTGTCCAAGGGTGCCGAGACTTACGAAAACCAAGAGTTGGCCACCTATACCGCAGATGAGCTGGCCGACGAGCCGGAACTTGCGAAGTTTCTCGATACGTTGAGCCCCAAGACTGCTCCGGCGGACTTCGTGCGCAAGCAGCGATTAGCTAACAAGGAAACCGGCAAGGCACGCCTGTCGGGGGCTGTCCTATTTGCAGAGTCACCTTCGGCCGTGGCGACTAAGAGATGCGCCGTAAAGGTCGCTCGCTACGAGACGAAGGTAGAAAAGCCGGACCGAAAACATCTTGCTGGAGTGCCGGTCACAATTGAAGCCCCGGCTTACCAGCTGATCGATCGGAGTATCGCAGAGGTTCAGCGGCTCATCGAGACCGTGTCTGTCCTGAAGCCAAACGGCGAGCTGGAGCAATTGTCGTACCCGCCGGAGGCTCTAAAGGAGGTCATTGTCAACGCGGTAATTCACAGGGACTACAACATCTCCGATGACATCATCATCCGCGTCTTTGATAACCGAGTTGAGGTCAAGAGCCCTGGTCGCCTTCCGGGGCACATGACTCTGGATAATCTCCTGACAGATCGCTTCTCCCGCAATCCGACGATTAACCGCCTGATTAACAAGTACCCAGACCCGCCGAACAAGGATATCGGTGAGGGGCTCAAGACAACCATGCGGAGCATGGCTGAGGCGAAGCTCAAGCCTCCACGATTCGCCCAGGAGGACAACTACTTTGTCGTCACCATCGAGCACACGCCGCTGGCACGACCGCAGGAACTGGTGCTCCAGTATTTGCATAGTCATGACGAGATTACGAATGCGATCGCGCGGGAACTAACTGGCATCAACTCCGAGAACACAATGAAGGAGGTCTTCTACGACCTCCGTGACACCGGCGTTATCGAACGTGTTCCTGGCAAGGCTGGCAACCGGTCGGCTTGGCGGTTGATGGAAATGACGACCTCGGCGGTGGGACACGAACCGCCGGACGCCGCGAGATCGGAGCGCCGTGGACAGCGTCTCCAGCCGAAGCGCCTAACCCGAGCCCGGCGCAACGCAAGGCAGGAGTAGGGCAAGTTTGGGCCTGAATGGAGGCCCTAGTGAGGCGTGTAGTTGAGCGCGGAGGCGAGCAAGGTCGCCGAGAGCCGTTAATGACACGGGCACTGTGTCTGACCTCACTCGCGCCCCACTCGTCGCGCGGCCGAAAGACGGTCATGCTCGCGGTTGGTTACGGTCAGGCAAGGACCTGCCAGCCAATCCGCCTCGAGCAGGAGTACAACGTGCGGTCAGTGGTCACTATTGTTGTCGGCGCAACAGTTCTGGTTCTGGGGGGCTGTGGTGGAGCCAACGACACCGCGAAATCCTCGTCATCCCTGTCGGCCGCGGTATCGAGCGGCGCCCCGAGGGAGTTGGGGACTCTGAAGGCGACGGGCTTCGGCCAGGCAGACGAGTACGTCTGGGCCGCAGCCGTTGTTCACAACAACTCGAACTACGTGGGCCAGACTGTGACTGTGAGTTTCAACGTGTTGGACGCGGGGGGAAAGATCCTGGCGACACAAGCGCAGATCGAAGGCTTCTCAAGACCGAGCGAGGATCATGTGGTCGGCACGCAAGTGAAACTGGAGCCCGGTCTCAAGGCTGCGAAGGTCGAGGCAAGCTTGGACGTCAAGGCCTCTGGCACCTTCAGCAGCGAGCCCTTCCCCACGCTGCCTATCTCCGACGTCACGTTCACGGGGTCGGGGGGCCACCGGAATGTCACGTTCCTTCTCTCGAACCCGCTGACTGTGGCTCTCAAGTCCCCTGCGGTCCAGGTTGCTTGCCTGAGCGAGGCGAAGTCGATAATTGGTGGTGGTTTCACATACCCGGACCTCGTCCCGCCCGGCGGGAAGATCCGGGTGGAGACGCAAGTGATCGTCTCTGGCGAACCGAAGGACTGCACAGTCTTCGTCGGCCCACCGTTCGACTGGGAAGGTGCCGCCTCCGCGCCGAGCTCGTTGTCTTCGCCGCCGACTGACACTCCGGGTGGAACCCCAGAGGACGCATTCAAGGTGTGGATACAGCAGTTTGGAGCGAAAGACTGGCAAGGCCAGTATGTGACGTTGGTTGCTGCCCAGCGCGCGGTGGTTTCGGAGCGTCGATACATCGACTGCCGAAACTCCGAGCCGAGCCCTGCCGTGTCGTGGGTCAAGGTCCTTAGTGTGACCGACGCGGGCAACACCGCCATCCCGGGAACGAGTGTGTCGCTGCCGTCCACGAAGGTGAGCGTGCAGATCAAGGCGAACGGCCTGAAGGTCCCTGTCGATGCTCACATGTTCTTCGAGGACGGAACGTGGAAATGGTCGATGACCAAAGAGAACATCGCGAACTGCGTCGGTTAGGCATTCCACGGGGGACTGCTCAGCTCTTGGCTTCGTCCCAGCGGTGGATGACTGAGACCTCGGCGACGAAACGCACGGGCACCCCAGCGCTCGCCCCGATCCACCGCCGGGCGCTGTCGGCCAACGCCCGATGCACCACCTCCACAGCCGCCGCGGAATGCTTCTCAGGCACATGCACCAGCAACTCGTCGTGCAAACACAACACGATCTGCCCACCCAATGGCCGCATCAGATGCCGCACCGTCGCCGCCCACGCCTTGAACAACTCGGCCGCAGCCCCCTGGATGATCGCGTTCCGAGCAAACCGCCCCCGAGCCGCGTCCCAACCCTCTCCCACAGACTGCCCCGCCTCGGGCGCCAGCGCCGAGTCGAGCCGGATCAGCCGCCCCCCGAAGGTGCGCAACGGCCGACGAGCCAGCCCGGCGGCATACGCCTCATCGAGCAACCCCATCGCGACCGGATACGCGCGTTGCAGGTCGCGCAGCGCCTCGCCGGCGGCGCCGGAGCGCTGGCCGTACATCGC
>DMNR01000068.1:0-10194 GCA_003452655.1 Actinomycetota bacterium
GTGGTCGGCGCAAGCGTCGAGCTTGCCTTCGCATCGCCAAGTAGCGCAGCCGATACGAGCTACTCGGCCGTTGGTACCACCTCGTACACGGTCCCAGCAGGGGTCCACGCACTGAAAATCGTCGCCACTGGTGCCGGTGGCGGAAAGATGTTCGGCAACAGCGGTGACGGCGGTGCGGGTGCCGTAGTCACCGCCTATCGGACGGTCAATCCTGGCGACACGCTGACGATCAAGGTCGGTGGCGGCGGCGCAGGCTCGGTCAATGGGGGCGGCGGCGGTGCGGCAACAGCTATCTACCTCGGGGCGAACTCCGACGCACAAGCAATCGTCGCCGGTGGCGGTGGCGGAGCTGGTGGTCCGTCAGATGGCGGAACCGGCGCTGCCACAGGTACGGCCGCTGGCAGGAGCGGCGGCGCCGTGAACCTGTTCAACCGAGGGCGTGGTTCGACCGACCCGAATAGCGGCGGCAACGGTGGTGGCCTCGGCGTTGGCGGGAACGGCGGAGTCGCCACCTCAAATGGTGCAAACGGTGGTTCGTCGGGAGCCGCACGAGGCGGGGGCGGCGGTGGCGGCTGGAATGGCGGCGGTGGCGGCCTGGCCTCTGGCGGCGGTAGCGGCGCGACCGGCACGTCCACCTCCGGCGGATCTAACGGCGACGGCGGGGGCGGCAGCGGATTTGGTGGCGGCGGAGGCGGATTTGGTGGCGGCGGAGGCGGCGGCTACAGCGGTGGCGGGGGCGGTGGCTCCTCGGACGGAACTCTGCTGGCAGGAGGTGGAGCCGGCGGTTCCCATGCTCCGTCCCCAGCCGGTTGGCCGACACCGACATACGCGCCCGGATCGAACGGCGGGCAGGCGAACCTCGGCGGCAATGGGCGAGTAACCATCACCGAAATCTTCGATCAAGTGGTGGTCGGCAAGTGCGTCAAGGTGCGCAAACTGCCAAGCAACCACAAGAAGATGGTGATGAAGAGAAATTGCTTGACGAACGCAGGCCAACGAGTCACCGTCTCGTCAACCTCGAAGCGCGCGAAGTTCAACAAGGTCACCAAAGGGAAGAAGTCCAAGCGAGGCACCTACGTCAAGACGAAGGTTCGCAAGAAGGGGAAGCGCAATGCGGTGACCATCACCTGGTCTGCGCCCGCGACGGCTACGTTCACGGCATACCTGAAACAGAAGACCTATCGCATTTGAGCGCGCGAGAACTACTCCCACTCGATGGTGCCGGGTGGCTTGCTCGTGACATCCAGCGTGACTCGGTTTACCTGTGAAACCTCATTAGTGATTCGCGTAGATATGCGTGCCAACAGGTCATACGGCAGGCGTGACCAGTCAGCAGTCATGGCGTCTTCACTTGAAACCGGCCGCAGAACGATCGGATGACCGTAAGTCCGCCCGTCACCCTGCACTCCGACCGAGCGCACATCGGCGAGTAAAACCACGGGGAATTGCCAAACCTGCGAGTCCAAACCAGCAGCCGTTAACTCCTCGCGCGCAATCGCATCGGCATCACGCAGAATCGCGAGCCGCTCTGAATCGACCGCTCCCACGATGCGGATTGCGAGACCGGGGCCGGGGAACGGATGGCGAAACACAATCTCGGGCGGCAGGCCAAGCTGGAGACCTACACTCCGGACTTCATCCTTGAACAACAGCCGCAGCGGCTCAACGAGTTTGAACTGCAGGTCATCGGGCAACCCACCGACGTTGTGGTGGCTCTTGATATTTGCGGCACCGGTTCCCCCACCGGACTCCACGACGTCCGGATACAAGGTTCCTTGCACGAGGAACTCGACCTCCTGACCGTGTGCTCCCGCATCTTCAACGACCTCGCGGGCCGCCTGTTCGAAGACCCGGATGAATTCGCGGCCGATGATCTTCCGCTTCTGTTCCGGGTCCGAAACGCCAGCTAGGGCAGTGAGGAATCGTTCCTGTGCGTTCACAACCTTGAGGTCGACGCCGGTAGCGGCGACGAAATCCTGTTCGACCTGTTCGGCTTCGCCTTTTCGCAGTAGGCCGTGATCAACGAACACGCAGGTCAGCTGATCGCCAACAGCGCGCTGCACGAGGGCAGCCGCAACAGCGGAATCGACGCCGCCGGAAAGCCCGCAGATGACCTTCCCGGAACCGACCTGGGCCCTGATGATCTCAACCTGGTCGGCAATGACATTTGCCGTCGTCCAGTCGCCCTGCAGGCCGGCAATCTCGTGCAGGAATTGCTGCAACAGCTGCTGGCCACCCTCGGTGTGGATTACCTCAGGGTGGAATTGAACTCCGGCGAACCGACGACTGACGTCTTCAAAACTGGCAACGGGCGCACCGGGCGTTGATGAGGTGACCGTGAAACCTGCGGGTGCGGCCGTAACGGCGTCTCCATGCGACATCCAGACGTTGGACTCCGGCGGCTGGTGTTCCAAGAGGCGCGATTCAGTGCGCAGGACCTCCAATGGCGTGCGGCCGTATTCGCTCCCGCCGGTATGCGCAACCTCGCCACCAAGTGCGGCCGCCATTGCCTGGAATCCGTAGCAAATGCCGAAGACCGGAACACCCTGTTCGAACAATGCCGGATCGACCTGCGGTGCACCGTCGGCATACACACTCGACGGCCCACCCGACAGGATGATTGCAGCGGGCTTGTGTGCCATCACTTCACTGACGCTGGCAGTGTGCGGCACAACTTCGGAGAAGACCTGGGCCTCGCGAACGCGCCGAGCAATCAGTTGCGCGTACTGGGCCCCGAAATCAATGACGAGTACTTTCTGATCCTCAGACACGGGTCAAACCCTACGGGTTCGGGTCACCAACGAATGAAGGGCCGGCGGGTTGCCCCGTCGGCCCTTCATTCGTTATGCAGTGTTTAGCGGCCGTAGTAGAAGTACCCGTTTCCGGTAATCAACGACAGCAGCCAGAAGAAGATGCCGATCGCCAACGTGATGAAACCGATGATGATGCCCGCCTTGGCGAGACCTTCACCTGGTTGGCCGGTCTTCTTGATCTGGTTGAGGGCAACAAAACCCAGGACGATTCCGAGGATCGAACCGATCCCACAGCACACACCTACGATTGACAGGACCAGCGATGCAACGGCCAGACCGTTGTTGCCCTGCGGAGTGCCGCCGGGGACCGACCCCATCGGAGGCGGTGGTGGTGGTACTGCGCCACCTGGTGGGGGCGGGGGTACGGGAGGTACGCCGCCGCCGGGTGGGGGTGGCGGAACCGGAGGAACGCCACCGGCATTGTCGCCACCGGGGGGCGGCGGAGTTGGTGTCGACATGTCTGTGCCTTTCGTCGTTGGGTAGTTCCCCAGCGACGCTAGCGCACTACTGACCCATCAGTCACGCTATGACGCACCTCAACAATCGGCAGATGTAGCGCTCCGGCGGCACCCGCAGGAACTACAGGGTGGTAGGGGGCGACCGGAATGACGCGGTGGTAGCCCTCCCCGATCGGCGGGCGCGGATCCGCTTCACCCTTGTTGGGCCACATCGCTAGGGCACGTTCGGCCTGGGCCGTAATCGTTAACGACGGGTTCACGCCGAGGTTCGCGGTAATCGTCGAACCATCCACCACGTGCAAGCCGTTGTAGCCATAGGCGCGGTGATAGGGGTCAACAACTCCCGTCGCCGGACTGTCGCCGATTACGCAACCTCCCACGAAGTGAGCCGTCATCGAAGCATGGGCGATGTCACCCATATTGCCCATCGGCACACCCTTGATCTTCTTCGCCAGGATTCGCACAGCCTTGTTGGCCGACGGAATCCAGCTGGGTACGGGATCGCCTTCACCTGGTCGGCTAGTCATTCGCCAGCGGCCGAGGATCCGACCGCGAGTACCGCTCACGGTGACGGAGTTGTCGAGCGTCTGCATCACCAGCGCGATCACCGTGCGCTGCGACCATCCGCGAACACTCATCGACTTTGCAGCGGCGATGGGGTCGGCAGCCAACGCGCGCGTCCAAGTCTTCCACCGCGGAACGCCAGGCTCTTCGTCAGTGAGGATCGTTCCGAGCAGTCCCATTACATTCGAGCCCTTGCCGTAGCGCACAGGTTCGATGTGGGTGTGAGGCTCCGGGAAGAAACTGGAGGTGATGGCGACGCCCTGAGTGAAGTCCTCGCCGCCCTTCGATGGGGGCGTATCCGCGACGGCACCGATGAGTGATTCGGAGTTAGTCCGGGACAGTCGACCCAACGTCGGGGAGAGTCTAGGCAGATGCCCGGTGTCTTTCATCCGATGGAGAAGCTGCTGGGTGTTGTAGGTGCCCGCAGCCATGATCACTTGGTCGGCCGTCAGGGTGCGACGGTTCTTGCCCAGAAGGTCGCCAGTGCGTTCGACATCAATCGCCCAGTTGGCACCAGTCTGACGAATTCCCCGAACCGTCGTCAGCGGCAGCACCTCAGCGCCCGCACCTTCTGCCAACCCGAGGTAGTTCTTGACCAACGTGTTCTTGGCGTTGTGCCGACAACCCGTCATGCACTCTCCGCACTCGATGCAGCCAGTGCGCTGCGGACCGACGCCGCCGAAGAAGGGATCCGGAACCGACTCTCCTGCTTTGTTGCCGAAGAACACCCCAACCGGCGTGAGTTTGAACGTGTCTCCCACGCCCATTTCGTCTGCGGTTTCCTTCATCGCCACGTCAGCAGGTGTCATGGTCGGGTTCTGGGTGACACCCAACATGCGAGTTGCCTGGTCGTAGTAAGGCGACAACTCTGCCTGCCAGTCGGTGATGTGTGCCCATTGCTTGTCATTGAAGAATTCCGCCGGAGGGACGTACAGCGTGTTGGCATAGACGAGCGAACCGCCACCCACACCAGCGCCGGCGAGCACGATCACGTCGCGCAGGAAGTGAATCCGCTGAATTCCCTGCAAGCCAAGCTTTGGTGCGAATAGGAATCGACTCAGGCGCCACGACGTCTTCGCGAAGTCCGCATCCTCGAAGCGGCGTCCGGCCTCAATGACGCCGACCTTGTAACCCTTCTCCACCAAACGCAATGCCGAGACGGATCCGCCGAACCCGGAACCAACAATCAATACGTCGTAGTCACTCATGGTCGCCCCAACTTCTTCATGAACTTCGAGTACCCAACGAGCACTCCACCCCACTGCTTGTGGGTCAGGAACGGAGGCGTTCCCCACCCAGCGAAACGCTGCGTTCCAATCGTCTGCGACTCGGTGTACTTCATCAGACCCTCACGGCCATGTCGACGACCGAGTCCTGAATCACCGAAGCCGCCCATCGGCGCACCGGTGGCCGCCCACGCGGTGGCGTAACCCTCATTAACATTGACGGTTCCCGCGTGAAGCTTCGATGCAATCTCTCGACCACGCCGCAAGTCCCGGCTGATGACGGACGCATTGAGCCCGTAGTCCGTTCGGTTGGCCAATTCGATTGCCTCGGCCTCAGTGTCAAACGGATAGATGCTCACGACGGGACCGAAGGTTTCGTGGTTAAAGCACGCCATGTCCTCACTGACATTCGCCAGCACCGTCGGTTCGAAGAAGAACGGGCCAACGTCTGGTCGCGGTCGTCCGCCAACCAACACCGTGGCACCCTTCGCCCGCGCATCGTCCACGTGACTGATCACCGTGTCGAGCTGCTTGCGGCTGATGAGCGATCCCACGTCTGCGTCCCAGCCGACCTCGGCCGACAACCGCATTTTCTTCACGCGGTCCACCAGCGCTTGGGTGAACTCCTCAGCGATGCTTCGGTGCACATAGATACGTTCCATCGAAATGCATAGTTGCCCGGCATTTGCGAAGCTCGCCCGCTGAGCAATCTCGGCGGCCTTGGCGATGTTCGCGTCATCGCAGACGATCATCGCGTTCTTCCCGCCGAGCTCCATGGAACATCCGACGAGGCGTTCGCCGCAGCGAGCAGCGACCTGGCGCCCGACACCGGTGGAACCGGTGAACATGATGTAGTCACCGCGCTCGGTGATCATCGGCCCCACCACTGCGCCCTCTCCGGCGACGACTCCAAACAACCCGTCTGGCAGACCTGCTTCGTACAACAAGTCGACGAGCCACAGCGCTGACAGCGTCGTCTGCAGATCGGGCTTCAGCACGATGCCGTTGCCAGCGAGCAGGGCCGGAATCGCATCTCCCACCGCAAGGGTCAGCGGGTAGTTCCATGGTGAGATGACGCCTACGACACCCTTCGGGTGGTGCAGCTCAACAGCGGTGGCGACGACCGGCACTGCCCCCGCGTGTTTCGTCGGGCGCAGTAGACCTGCCGCCACTTTTGAATAGTGCCTTGCGGTGATCGCGACATCGACGAGTTCCTCGACAGCGTGAATCCTCGCCTTACCTGACTCAAGCTGCGCGATGTCGAGACCTTCTTGGCGACGCGTGAGCACGAGATCGTGGAATCTGCGGATTACGTCACAGCGGTGTCGAACGGGTGATGCTGCCCAGGCTTTGGCCGCCTCGCGAGCAATTGCGAACGCGGTGTCGACGGCGTCTTCACTCGAATGCGGGATCTCGGTAATCGGGCGGCCAGTGAATGGCGCGATCGCTGGGGTCGTGACTGGCGCGCTACCAACACAAAGGTGTCTGACGAGAGCTTGAATCCGCTTGTCGTTGACCGATTCGTGCGGGTCAGAAGCCGCCGGAGTGGAGGGGAGTTGGTCGACAAGTGCCGTCATGACAACAGCCTAGGCGCTCGGGCCCTCAACCGGCAGCCCGGTGGCAAATTCCACCTCTTCGAGCAGTGCCGCCTCGACGCTGTCGCCCGGCAATTCAGAGTCGTCCACGGCAACAACCTGCTGGTCGGCCTGACCGCCTGGCACGGGCTGAAGCGCGTCTCGGCGCTGCGCCACGACGGCGACTTGTTCGGCGATGTCGGCTTCGTCCCAGTTCGCATAAGGCGCGAGCACCTCGGCGACGGAGGCGGCGACATCGACACCTCCACCTCGCGTCTCGAGCGCGAGTCGAGTTCGACGAACCAAGACGTCATCTAGGCCGAGCGCACCCTCTCGGGTGATCGCTACGACCCCTTCGGCCAGCAGGTAGGGCGAATCCGGATGCATCGGCTCGGCAAGCTTCGGATCGCTGGCGATGAGGTCGAGGACTGTTCGCGCCCGGTCCCCATGGCGGCGCAGGAGGTGTTCGACCGCTGCCAGCGAGAGTCCGGCCTCGCGGGCCGTTCGTTCGCGAGTTGCCCATGCCGCTGTGTAACCCGCGGCGCCCACGAGCGGCAGCTCATCGGTCTTGCTTGGTGGAACGATGTCCGTCACGACCTCGGCTCGCGATGTCACAGCTGCATCCACCGCATCTGCGGCCATCACGCGGTACGTCGTGTACTTGCCGCCGGCAATCAATACCAGTCCAGGTGCGGGACGCAGGACCGCATGTTCACGAGACAGGGTGGCGGTTCCATCCTCCTGGGTACCGGCGCTCAGCAACGGGCGCAGACCCGAGTAGACCCCAACGACATCATCGCGAGTCAGCGGCTTAGCTAGCCACTTGTTCGCCTCAGCGAGCAGGTACTCCACGTCGGCTTCGTCAACCTGCGGCTCGGATCGTGGCCCCGAGTAGTCGGTGTCTGTGGTGCCGATCAACCAATGCCGACCCCATGGTAGTAGGAACAGAACACTGGTCGGGGTCCGCGCGATGAGAGCACTCGTCGAAGGGAATGCTTCGCGCGGCACAACAAGATGGATCCCTTTGCTCTGACGTACAGCGTGTTGAGAGGCAGCACCTGCCATCTCCAGCAGGTCGTCAGTCCAAACCCCGGCTGCACCGAGGACGACGCGGGCACGAACGTCGAACTCGCGACCGGTGAGCTCATCTCGAATGACGGCCCCAACCACTCTGCCGTCCTCGCGGATGAGTCGAACGACCGAGGTGCGGGTGGCGATCGCCGCGCCATGTGCCGCGGCAGTTCGAGCGACCGCAACCGTATGCCGGGCATCATCAATCTGCGCATCGTGGAACCGCACTGCGCCAACGAGCGCGTCATCTTTGATACCTGGGGCAATGCCTTTGACGATCTTGGCCGAAAGGGTCTTTGGCCGGGGCATAGCACCGCCGTACGCGCCGAGTCGGCTCAACATGTCGTACACGGTGATGCCGAATCCGACATACGGGCGTTCCCAACCACGTCGGGTCACGGGGTAAAGGAACGGCACCGGGCGGACGAGATGTGGCGCGAGTCGATCCAGGAGGAGACCACGTTCGGTCAGCGCTTCGTGGACGAGGGAAAACTCGCGCTGTTCCAGGTAACGCAGCCCACCGTGGGCAAGGCGACTCGAACGGCTCGACGTCCCGCTCGCGAGGTCATGACGTTCGACAAGTGCGACTGAGAGTCCGCGCTGCGCGGCATCAAGTGCGCTTCCGCAGCCCACGACGCCACCACCGACGACGAGGACGTCGAGCGGACTTGTCGAATCCGCCGCTGCCATTCGGGCCAAAGCCCCTGCGCGAGAAGCGCGATCGAGCACATCTGAACCAGGCGCAACCATGGGCAGAGCCTACGCGTCGAGCACAACCTCCACGCGCTGGAACTCCTTCAAGTCGCTGTAGCCGCTAATCGCCATTGCCCGACGAAGCCCACCCACCAGGTTCATCGTCCCGTCGCTCATCCGCGACGGACCCATTAGCACCTCTTCGAGGCTGCCAACCGATCCGAGCTCAACTACCTCACCACGTGGAAGTTCGGGGTGGGCGGCTTCCATTCCCCAGTGCCGTCCGCGACCCGGGGCGTCATCGGCCCTGGCCAGCGGTGAACCGACCATCACGGCGTCTGCCCCGCAGGCAATCGCCTTCACGATCGCACCACTGGAACCCATCGCTCCGTCAGCAATGACGTGCACGTATCGGCCGCCAGATTCATCGAGGTAGTCGCGTCGGGCGGAGGCAACGTCGGCGACGGCCGATGCCATCGGAACGCGGATACCCAAAACGTCGTGCGTCGTGTGGGCAGCTCCTCCGCCAAATCCGACGAGCACGCCCGCGGCGCCAGCGCGCATGAGGTGTAGCGCCGCGCGATACGTCGCACAACCGCCAACGATCACCGGCACGTCGAGTTCGAGGATGAACTCCTTGAGGTTAAGCGGCTCACCCTGCGCAGACACGTGTTCCGCGCTGACGGTCGTCCCGCGGATGACGAAGATGTCTACTCCGGCTCCAACCACGACCTCGTGCAGTTCTTGGGTGTTCTGCGGGGACAGCGCACCGGCAACCGTCGCCCCGGCCTCACGCATCTCTTGGACTCGTTGGCGCACCAATTCCGGATCAATCGCTACCGAATAGATCTCTTGGAGGCGAGCATTGGCTTCCCCTACATCCAGGGTGGCGATCTCTTCGTAGATATCAGTCGGATCTGCGTATCGCGTCCACAAACCTTCTAGGTTGAGAACGGCAAGCCCTCCGGCCGCAGCGAACTGTTTTGCTGACCGTGGCGAGACGACTGAATCCATCGGAGCGGCAACGATCGGGTGCTCGAACGGATACGCATCGATCTGCCAGGCCACGGAAACATCTCGCGGATCCCGCGTCCGACGGGATGGCGCAATCGCAACTTCATCAAATGAGTAGCCTCGACGGCCACGCTTGCCTTCACCGATTTCGATCATGCTCATATGGTGGCACTTACCGCCCGTGATAGTTGGGTGCTTCGACAGTCATCTGAATGTCGTGGGGATGGCTTTCCTTCAATCCTGCTGCAGTGATTCGCACGAATCGGCCGTTTCGCTGAAGTTCGTCTATCGATTCCGCACCTGCGTAACCCATCGCCGCGCGCAGCCCGCCGATCAGCTGGTGTGCAACAACCGCCAGTCGTCCGCGATACGGAACCTGACCTTCGATTCCCTCTGGAACGAGTTTGTCGTCGGACAACACGTCATCCTGGAAGTAGCGGTCCTTCGAGTAGGAACGTGCGTCACCGCGACTCTGCATCGCCGCCAGCGAGCCCATGCCGCGGTACTGCTTGAACTGCTTGCCGTTGACAAACACCACGTCACCAGGGGCTTCCTCACACCCGGCCAGCAGCGACCC
Organism: Actinomycetota bacterium; assembly: GCA_003452655.1. Taxonomy (GTDB): domain Bacteria; phylum Actinomycetota; class Actinomycetes; order S36-B12; family UBA10799; genus UBA10799. Next base: position 9,991 of record DMNR01000068.1, read on the forward strand.
GAGCATGACCGTGTCGGCGCCGGCAACGATTGCCTTGGCGATGTCGCCTGAGTACTGCAGACCGCCGTCGCCAATGACCGGCACACCGGCAGGGCGCGCAGCCATCGAAGCTTCGTGAATTGCGCTGACCTGGGGGACACCAACTCCGGCGACCACCCGAGTTGTGCAAATTGAACCCGGACCAACCCCGACCTTGATGCCATC
>DMNR01000068.1:10242-11296 GCA_003452655.1 Actinomycetota bacterium
TCGCGCTTCAACCGCGCCACCATGTCAAGCACAGCACGTGAATGTCCATGAGCGGTATCAACCACCACGACGTCAACGCCGACTTCCACCAGCGCGCGAGCGCGCTTGTACGCATCGTCACCAACACCGACGGCGGCACCTACCACCAGTCGACCGTCAGGGTCCTTCGTTGCGTCTGGGTACTGGTCACTCTTGACGTAGTCCTTAACGGTGATCATGCCGCGAAGGCGGCCGCCGCTATCAACCAACGGAAGCTTCTCGATCTTGTTCGACCGAAGGAGAGCCAATGCCTCTTCACCGGCGATGCCAACGGGTGCAGTCACCAGTGGCATGCTCGTCATGACTTCACGGACTGACCGTGACATGTCTTCCTCGAACCGCATGTCGCGATTCGTGACGATCCCCAGCAAAACGCCCGAGTCATCAACTACCGGCACGCCGGAGATCCGGAATCGCGCGCACAGCCGGTCAACTTCATCGAGGGTGTTGTCCGGGCCGCACGTCACCGGATTCGTGACCATCCCGGCTTCGCTTCGTTTGACCAAATCGACTTGGCCTGCCTGATCGTCAATCGACAGGTTCCGATGCAGAACCCCCATGCCCCCATAACGCGCCATCGCGATCGCCATGCGTGCCTCAGTGACGGTGTCCATTGCCGAGGAAATCAACGGAACGGCCAAAGTGATCTTGCGGGTCAGGCGCGTCGAGGTTTCGACGGCACTTGGAATCAGGTTGGACTCATTTGGCAACAGCAGGACATCGTCGTAGGTCAGGCCCAGATATCCGAACTTCGCTTCGCGTGCTGCCGCAGCAGATCTTTCGAATGTCCCCTGTGCCCCTACGTCTTCCGAGCCAACCGTCATTGCGCGCCCCTTCGCCTGTTCACCCGTTAACGCTCAAGAGTAGACCGAAGTAGCGAATCCCCCTAGCGGCAGGCACATGCAAATGGCTCGGTCGCGAGCAATCGGCATCAAATCTCACGCGAATCTCGCCCCATGCGAGACATTCGGTGAGATTTGCCACCTGAGGCGCCAATTCCACCGAATGTCTCGAC
>DMNR01000210.1 GCA_003452655.1 Actinomycetota bacterium
GTTGGGGACGCCTACATGGCTCCTTACGAGCTGTTGCACCGAACTCCGAGTACGCCAGATGGTGGGGCGTTCATGTCCGGCCTTGAGTGGCTTGCGCAGCTCAAGGATCACTACCCGCAGAGTGTCTGGTTGAACCCTGAACCACAGAATCGTTGGCGTGGCTCAACCATCGATGAGGTCGCCCGCGTTATGGACATGTTCCCGTTGACGGTCGATGGGCTCACTGAGGCGATGACGCTGCTGAACAAGGGTGCAGTGTCGCGGCGTTAGTCACTTGATCTTAATGGGGTAGACGGCGCTGAAGGAATTGAGTGTGTCGGTCTTCGGGGCGAGTGCCTGTACCTTGCACTTGCCTGTCTTCTTGCCCTTGACCGTGTTGCCCTTCACCGTGCAGGTCTTCTTGGTCTTCGATTTCCAGCTGATCTTCGCTCCGCTGGCAGTGGCCCGTGGCAGTTTCGCGGTCCTTCCCACCTTGACTTTGCTCACGACCTTCGGGCCGTTCTGATTTGCACCTGTAGGTGTTGCGCTCACCGCGTTCGATGCGGGGCCTGTGCCGATGACGTTGCGAGCAGTGACAGAGAACGAATACGCGGTGTCGTTCGTCAAACCTGTGATTGTGCAGTTCAATCCGGTGGTTGAACAGGTTCTGCCGTTCGACGCCGTTGCGGTGTACGTAATGGGCGCGGTCACATCGGAGTTTTGCGGTGGGTCCCACACGAGTTGAGTGGATGTGTTCCCAGCGATGGCCCGGGCGCTACGCGGTGCAGTCGGCGCGAGTGAGGTGTCGTAGGAAAGTGTGGTGTTTCCGAGGTTTAGGGGAGTACCCACTGCCAGTCCGGCGAGTGGGTTCGCGTCCTGTTCATTGCTCTTTCCGTTGTACCACTGGATTTCGAAGTAGTCGGAATAGAAGTCCACGGTGTACGTCGCGTTCGGGTTGAGCCCTTCGAGTCGGTAGTTGCCGTCTGGGCCGACCTCCGTTGATGTCGAGGTGTAGTAGAAGCCGTCTGAATCCTTCGCCTCAGCAGAAACATAACCAACCGGAGTCGCCCCGCCCGGACCTTCCACGTGGCCGTACGCCTCCGCTGCGTCAGGAAGGTTGTGCGCGCCTAGCGCAACCGGGGTGTCGATGGCAATGGGTACGGCCGCCGAGTCGGATTCTTTGGCGACCCCACCATTCCAGTCCGCGGCCAGTTCAAAACCAGTGTCTTGCTGTTGGGAATATCTGATCTTGTAGCTGCCGGGTGGCAATGCGAGCGTCCAAGAGGTCGCTGGAATGTCTTCGGTGTCGGGGCAATCCCTTCTGGCGTAACCATCTGGTCCAGGAGTCGAGGCGTCGTAGGCGGTAATGCAGATCGGCGTCTCCGGCGAGTTCTGCGGAACACTGCCGCTCACAGTCCCCAACTCAGCGAGCTCAACGGCCGGTGTCAAGGTTTCCCCAGACCCAATCGTTACTGTCTGCGCGGCGGAATAGTCTGCGCCGTCGTACCACTGCGACGCGTAGTGCTCCGGGGAGGCGGAGTCAAAGAAGTTCAACGTGTAGTCACCTGGGGAGACGTTCAGCGTGAGTGTGGAGTCGCCCGGGGTGCCTGCACAGACCCCTGACAGGAAGTTGCGGTCTTCGCCAGTGTCATAGGCGTCCATGCATAGTTGCGCGGCACCGTCGATCGCGGCGCTGGCCGGCCCGGTGAACGTGACCGTGATTGTGCCGTCCGCTGCTTGCGCGGGGCCAGCGCTGAGTCCAGCGAGCCCTAGCGCGAATGCGGCGGCGGTCGCGGTCACGATGCGTCGCGCTGGGATCTTCATCTGGGACTCCTCAACAAGGATCACACTGTCCTTCGATGCCGGTCAAAGCCGACCGAGACAACCGAACGCTTGCCACGAAGTTAGGGCAGTTTGATCAACGATGTGAAGTCAACATCACGATACGTCCAGCATTCACCCTCATGGAGCAGCCGAAACTCACATGGGTGTTCGTGAGAGCGAACACGTATGCTCAAGGCCGCAGATCACCAAGGTTGAACCCGACAGCTCGATCTGCACGCTCCAATCAGTCAAGCGGGATTGGCCGGTCGGTCACTCGCTTCAGCTCGAAGAACGTCGGTTCGAGTGCCAGCGTCGCAAATGCGTCCCATAGTGCACCCGCTCGCTCGCCGGTGGGGAAGTGGCTGATTACGGGACCAAAGAGTGCTGCTGAACCTTCGACCGAGATGGTTGGAACACCAATGAGTTCTTGGCGCTGGGCACCTGCCGGTACCGCGTCATGTGACCGACGAATCACCGCATCCCATGAGGAATCGGTGAAGGCCTTCGCATAATCGGCCGCTAGGCCCGTCTCAGCGAGCGCGTCTTCGATGAGGGGCTGGGATGTCGGCAACGCAATGATCATGCCTTCGAGAATTCCCGGCCCATCGGGGCGACGAATTGGTGCCAGGAGTCCGTGGTCGGTGTGGTGAAAACGGGTGCCGAGGGCCGTATACAGCTCCGCGACACGTTCGTTGGATTCATTCGCATTAACTGCGGCCAAAACGCGGATCGGTCCACGTGCTAGTTCGCTGAACTGTTCGACTGTTTCGTTAGGCTCAGTCGGCGCGTTGAGGATGCCGAGACTCATGGGATGCCAGGTGATCGCCAGCGGACGAACCTGCGAAGCCTCAAGCACCCAGCGAGAAGCAGCCCAGCACCACGGGCACAGCGGATCGAACCAGAAGTCCACAGAAGTTGTCATGTCCGGCCCAACAACCTGGGTCAGTCAGATGTTCCTTGAGTAGACAAATCGTTTAGCGCGCGCATGGTCCATTACGAGTTGTTCGCCGCTAACCCGAGCAATAGGCTGCCTGCATGTCAATGGGCGAGTATGAGAATCAGGCCTCGAAACTGTCCATCAAGTCTCAGGGGTCGGTGTTGTCAATCCGATCCAAAGGGTCGGTTTTGTCGATCGGGTCGGTTGGTTCTGTGCTCTCTGTGGGATCCATTGGATCGGCGGTCTCAATCGGTTCGATCGGGTCGTTCGCGTCTGCCTTCTCCATCGCCTCATTTGCCTCGCTCGCCTCGATCATGTCGGGAGCGTCACGCAAGGCAGTCATGTCATGGGCGTCACGCGGCGGAATCATGTCAGCGGGATCGAAGAGTCTCTCGTAGCGAAGAACCTGTCCAATCTCCTGAACCGAAAGGACGCTCGGTGAATCTGCGGACTATCTGTGCGGTGCCGGCGGCGTTGGTTGCCCTTGGTGCGCTTGCAGGGTGCAGCGGCAGCCCGGAGGCGACACCCACAGCCACCGTGACGGTGACGGCAAGCGCATCGCCGCAGAGCCCGACGATCGAGAAGCGTGGCAACGTCGTCGGCGGTACTGATGAACTGCCGCTGCTTGGCAAGCCGCAGGCTTACAACGTCGGTGACATCATTGACAAAATCAAGGAGTACCACAACACCGGGCGGTGGGAAAACGACATCGCGGCAATAGCGGATCAGGCCCGGGTTTCGATCAACAGCTGGGTCAAGTCAAATTGCAAGACGAGTGCCGCTGGCAAGGTGAGCGGTTGCAAGCCGACGGTCGTATTCGACATCGATGACACGCTCGTCTCGTTCTACCCGTACTACAACGAGGTGCAGACCGACTGGCGGTACAACAAGGAGACGTTCCGCGAATTCTGGTCGCAGTGCAAGCCACCACCAATCGAGCCCATCAAGACCCTGTACAACCAGCTCGTCGCGCAGGGGATTCCTATTGTGTTGATCTCTGGGCGCGAAGCGACGCTGAAGGATGAGACGCTGACTTGCCTGGCTAAAGATGGCTACCCGGCGCCATCAGCGATGTACCTGCGCAATCCCGATCAGAAGCAGCCGGCGGCAGAGCTCAAGGCGGAGTACCGAGCGCAAATCGAGAATCAGGGAAGCGTCATTGTCGCGAACATCGGCGACCAACAGGCTGACATCGCTGGCGGTCACCAGCGCAAGGCCTTCCTAGTTCCCAATCCGATGTACCGACTGGAATAGTTGGCTCATCGCCGATTACCGCGTCTTGCCAGGTGACAGGATGTCTGCGCGGCCAGCTGCGGTGTTGGCTGGGCACTTCGTCTTCGAGTTCGCGTAGTCGCGTTCAAAAGTGGCGTTGATTGGGGCGAGAGCATTCGCATCCCGTGGCAGCGCGCCAAGCTCTCGTAGCCGTGCCAGCGATGCCTTGAGATAGATGTTGACCGAGCCGACGTAGCCGACCTGTTGCGCCGTACCGAAGTCGGCGATGAGCGTCTTCGTGTGGATGAACAGGAAGCGGTTGGCGTCGCTGGCCGAGGTCGGCTGGTAGACGACCTTGATTCCCGCGGATTTGACTCGCTTTAGGTCGTTCTTGGTGAGCGCACCACAGTTAGCGACGAAGCGAACTTTCACACCTCGCTGTGCCGCGGCTATCAGCTGGTTGAGTTGGGGGTCGTTCGGATCGGCCAAGTACATGTAGACATTGAGTGTCTTCGACGCTTGATTGATCAATTCCGGCAACGCAACGCCGGACGTCCCCGGCGGCTCGCCAGCGAACTGCGGCGTCGTCGGGCTCCACACGAGGTGGGGGTCGGTGTAGGGCTCGCCAGTGGAGAATGGTGGCCAGTCGGCATTGAAGACGCGGGTCATTTCATTGACAACGCCCTGATCCGACGACGTAACAGCAAATCCGCGCGCACCACCCTCGTTCTTCTCAAACGGGCTAGGACCATCATCGAAGTAAGTCGGCGCGAAGTTGTAGTCAGCGATGAAGGCCCTGCCATGGTCTGTCCCCGCGTCGGAAACAACCGATTTCTGGTGGGTATATGGGAATTGGTGTCGGCTCCAGGCAACATCGATTCCCGCACTTCGCAACTCATTGAACGTGGGGGTGTTTCGGTTGTAGTTGCGAGATGACGGATCGGCGTACTGATTCTTGTTGAGATACAGCTGCCACGACATCAGCACACGAACGGCGATGCCTCGGTTGTGGGCATCAATCAACGCCTGTCGGATCTGGGCATCGTCGAACTGATAAATGACGACGTCGATCGACTCCTGCGCGCCGCCGATGAAGTTCAGCAGCGGCGTTCGGCCATTGTCTGGTTCGACGCCGCCTAGCGTGAACACACCGGGCAGGTCGGATGATTGGCTTGATGTCGGCCCGGCGCTGACCGGGGCCCCCGACTCATCACCACAGGCCGCCAGGCCGACCAACGCGATGCAGGAGGTCACTAGTGCCGCGCCCAGCGCACGCCACGACTGAGTCATCTGCGATCCCGCGTCACCTTGACTCTGATTCCCTCGAACTACATCGAGATGCCGCCGTCGACGGGGAGCACCGTGCCGGTGATGTAGCCAGCTTCGTCACTGGCCAAGAATCCGATTGCCGCTGCCATCTCCTCCGCCTCAGCAAATCGACCCATTGGGATCTGGGCGACGAGGTACGCCATCTTGTCGTCTGGAATTGAGGCCACCATGCGGGTCTTAGCGTTCGGTGAGATCGCGTTGACGGTCACGCCAAAGCGTGCGAGTTCCTTGGCCGACGTCTTGGTAAGTCCGATGATTCCGGCCTTGGCGGTGGCGTAATTCGCTTGGCCGGTGTTGCCGTGCAGGCCGGTGTATGACGTCACGTTCACGATGCGACCAAAGTTCTGCTCGCGGAAGTACGGCACAGCTGCGCGGGTGAATTTGAAGGTCCCACCGGCATGGATCGCCAGGACCTGTTCCCAGTCCTCATCCGTCATCTTCCACAAGACGGTGTCGCGCAGAATGCCTGCGTTATTCACGATGATGTCGATTCGGCCAGTGGCCTCAACTGCGGCCTTCACCGCGCGCTCGACGTCATCGGTATTGGAAACATCGGCCCGAATTCCGGTTGCGCCGAGTTGCGCCGCCGCAGCCTGCACTGCCTCACCGTCGTAGTCGACCAGGAAGGTTGCCGCGCCTGCTGATTGGAAGAACCGGCCGACTTCGAGTCCAATGCCTTGTGCGGCACCTGTGATGATCACGGTACGTCCGGTGAAGTCGTAGTTGAGGTTTGGCACGGCGCAGGGCTCCTTGCGTAGTTGACGGGGGTGAAATCATTGAAGTGGTGCGGGATTCTTGCTCAGGAGTGAGGATACGTCCGGGCCGGATTCCGCTCGCTCGCCCCCGCCATGTAACACTCACGCGGTGTCTGAAGCGAAGAAGATCCTTGACGCCCATGTTGAATTTGAGCTCGCGCGCTGGACAGGTGAGTCACGCGACGAACAGCTAACCGAAGAGGTTGCTGCCGCGTTTGCCTGGTTGAAGACGGTGCGTCTCAACCAGCTGTTCACCAGTGCCGAGGTCGTTGAATGGTGCACTCGCTACTCCCAGGAGTTCGAGGTCACCGACCAACTCCTGGCGATGATCGGTTCGGCGGCACGCTCTGCATATGTGGCCGCGAGCAAGGACGACACCCGAATTGGCGACCTCATTCCTGAGGCGAGCTACGACCAGGTGGCATCCGCGGTCTTGGATATGCAGGAACTTCGCGAGATGATCACCACTCAGGTGACAACTAGCGAGGTGTATTCACGCCTCATGTCACACGTCGTCTACCAGGCCATCAAGAGCTACTTGCAGGAGGAAAACCTGATCGCTCGCAGGGTTCCCGGCGCCTCCACCCTGATGAAGATGGGTCAGTCAGCGATCAGCACTGCCGCACCGAAGCTTGAGAAAGCAGTGGACAAACAACTCACCGCTTTCGTCAACGCCAATATTCAAGACAACATCCGCGATAGCAAGCGGTACCTGGACAAGGTGCTCGACAAGGAAGTCCTCACGGTCGTGACCAACGAGGTCTGGGACACCAATGCCAAGTCCACCGTCGCCGAATTGGCCAACATGGTTCCGGTTGATGCAATCGACGAATTCACCCAGGCTGGGCGAGATGCCTGGATCCACGTCCGCACGAATGAGTTCCTCACTTCGGTCCTGTCCCGCGTTGTGGAGGACTTCCTCAAACAACAGGGCAAGCGCAAGGTCGCCGACATCTTGGCCGATGCGGGCGTCACTCCCGAGCTCGCGACCAACGTTGTCATCGATCTGACCGGGCCTGTCATCGACAAGGCCGTTGCCGACGGATACTTCGAGGCTCGGATTCGTGCTCGGCTGGAACCGTTCTACGCCGACTACTTCGGCTAAGTAGCTGGTGACAAGCGCCTGACTGATCACCTGTGTGAGTGCCCCCGGCAGGATTCGAACCTGCGCGCATGCCTCCGGAGGGCACCGCTCTATCCCCTGAGCTACGGGGGCCCAGCGAGACGCAACCCTAGCAAGTCCTGATCTCCGGATGGTTATGGCTGCTGCGGTCGGCGGGGCAGACCTGCCGGAAACGAGCCAAGTACCCTTGGCGCTCGTGACCCCAGACGAACTTGTAGACGTCATTGGCAACGCGTTGCGCGCATGTGTTGCAGCAGGCACGATCCCGGTCACGATCGAGCAACTCCCAGCATCGCCAGTTGTCGAGCGACCCAAGAACCCCGAGCATGGCGACTATGCAACTAACGTGGCGATGCAATTGGCGAAGCCCGCAAAGACGAATCCACGGGCCCTCGCCCAAGCGCTTGCCGATGAGCTAACCGGAACAGCCGGTATTGCAAGTGTAGAAATCGCCGGACCGGGATTCCTCAACATTCGGATTGAAGCCTCTGCGCAGGGCGTGCTTGCACGTGATGTGGTCGAGGCGGGGGATACCTACGGGCGCAGCGACACCCTTGCCGGGCAGCGCTTCAACGTTGAGTTCATCTCGGCCAACCCGACCGGACCGCTGCACCTGGGACACACCCGCTGGGCGGCAGTCGGTGACGCGATCGCCTCAGTCCTCGACTCCGCCGGAGCCGATGTCGACCGGGAGTTCTACATCAATGACCGTGGTGTTCAGATGGATCTCTTCGGGGCATCCATTAAAGCCGCGGCGAACGGTGAGCCGATTCCCGAAAACGGCTATCAGGGTGGCTACATCGCGGACCTCGCCACACAAGTGCTAGCGGCAGACCCAGCCATCACTAGCCTGCCGAATCACGAACAAACGGTCGCGTTCCGCGAGGCGGGCTACCAACTACAGCTTCGCCAACAGCAAAAGACTCTGAATTCATTTCATACATACTTCGATAGCTGGTTTTCCGAGCGCAGTCTGCATGCCGACGGGGGCGTTGATCGCGCGCTGGAGAAGCTGCGTGGTCAAGGGCACGTCTACGAGTTGGACGGCGCTGTTTGGTTGCGCACGACTGACTTCGGAGACGACAAGGATCGCGTGCTCGTCAAGGCGAATGGGGACCTTACGTACTTCGCATCGGACTGCGCCTACTACGTCAACAAACGTGATCGCGGTTTCACGACTTGCCTCTATCTCCTCGGGGCAGATCATCACGGATACGTGAACCGGTTGAAGGCAGTCGCAGCTTGCGCCGGAGATGATCCAGCGATCACCATTGAGGTCCTGATCGGGCAGTTGGTGAAGACCATGCGTGACGGCAAGGAAGTGAAGCTGTCCAAGCGGGCAGGCGAGATCGTGACGCTGACCGACCTCGTTGATGAGGTCGGGGTCGATGCCGCGCGCTATACGCTGATTCGCTACCCCGCGGATTCACCGCTGACGCTCGATCTTGGTCTGCTCGTTAAGCGCAGCAACGATAATCCCGTGTACTACGTTCAATATGCGCACGCGCGGATCACGTCCGTTCTGCGCAATGCTGCCGAACTCGGGATTGAGTGGGTTGACGGCGGGATCGACTTCGATCCGGCATTGTTGGCAACGGATCGCGAGGGTGAACTGCTCCGTGCGATTGGTGACTTCCCGCGCGTTGTAGCAAGTGCTGCGGAGCTTCGGGAACCACACCGGGTTGCCCGCTACCTCGAAGACCTTGCCACGGCGTACCACCGCTTCTACGACACCTGCCGAGTGCTTCCTCGTGGAGACGAACAACTTGAGGCCTTGCACATCTCGCGCCTCTGGCTGTGCGCCGCTACCCGCCAGACTTTGGCCAACGGCCTGACAATGCTCGGGGTGTCCGCCCCCGAGCGCATGTAGCCTCGTCACACTATGCGCGCGCATCCAGCAGGGCCTCGACACGGTGACGTCTCCCATCCAGTCGGTGCTCCGCCTCAACCCCACAGCACCGAGGCCTCACTCGAACTAGATCGCCAGATTTGGCCACAGACGGCGTTCCGCGCTGCCGAGTCTGGGTCAATCGTGCTCGGCGGTTGTGATGTACGCGATCTCGTGACGCAGTACGGTTCGCCAGTTTTGGCGATGGATGAGGCGGACGTCCGCGCCCGGATGTCTGGCTACCGTGAGGCATTCGATGACCCCGCCTCACCGGCCCACGTGTACTACGCGGGCAAGGCATTTCTGTCGACGAGGTTCGCTCGGTGGGTGGGTGAAGAGGGCCTGCGAATCGACGTCTGCAGCGCGGGTGAACTCGCCTGTGCGTTACGCGCCGGCATCTGCGGCGAGCAACTCCTCATGCACGGCAACAACAAGAGCATGGATGACCTGGAAGCGGCGCTGAGCGCAGGGGTCGGCTACATCGTTGTCGACTCATTCGAGGAGATCGCTCGTCTGGGATTCCTCGCCGAGCGCGACGGTGTCAGGCCACGAGTGCTCATCCGGGTCACCCTCGGAGTCGAGGCTCACACACACGAGTTCATCGCAACGGCACATGAAGATCAGAAGTTCGGGTTCTCGCTCGCGACCGGCGATGCTGCCGAGGCAATCCGTCGGGTGTTGGCTCTGCAAGATCGCCTTGAGTTGGCGGGCCTGCATAGCCACATCGGTTCGCAGATCTTCGTGTCGAGTGGGTTTGAGGTCGCCGCCGCACGCATCGTCGGACTGCTTGCAGATGTTCGTGATGAGCACGGCGTGGAACTCCCCCTGCTCAATCTTGGCGGTGGTCTCGGGATCAAGTACGTGTCTGCTGACGAGCCGCCAGACGTCGCGCAGATGGCTGAGGTCTTGCGCGAAATTGTTGCGCGCCAGTGCGCGAACCTGGGTTTGGCGATTCCCGAGCTCGCGTTCGAGCCCGGGCGGGCAATCGTGGGTCCTTCGACAATCACGGTTTACACCGTGGGCACTGTGAAGCCTATTGCGCTCGACGCTGGCGGAGTGCGAACCTATGTGTCGGTCGATGGCGGAATGAGCGACAACATTCGAACCGCCCTGTACGACGCCGAATACACGGTCACCCTTGCCTCGCGGGTGTCGACCGCGGAATTGACCCTGTGTCGCGTCGTCGGCAAGCACTGCGAAAGCGGCGACATTGTGGTCAACGACTGCTGGCTGCCAGGTGATCTGACTGCCGGTGACCTCTTGGCCGTCGCTGCTACCGGCGCCTACAACAGGTCGATGGCGTCGAACTACAACCTGATTCCACGCCCTCCTGTCATAGCTGTGCGTGATGGAGAATCCCAAGTGCTCATTCGCCGGGAAACCCTTAATGACCTCTTTGCAACGGATGTGGGGTAGTTCGCTGGGATTTCTGAACGCCTGCCAGAGCGACTCGGGAGGTGTACACCCGACGCGAAGTGAGTCCGACGTGAAAGACTGTCGCGCGTGAAGGTTGCTCTGCTCGGTGGTGGCGTTGTCGGCTCGCAAGTTGCGAGCCTTTTGCAGGCTGGAACCGCGGATTTTGCGGCACGCTCTGGCGAACAGCTGGAGCTCGTTGGCGTGGCTGTGCGCGATGCGTCAAGAGTGCGACCAGGTATCCCATCTGAGTTACTCACCGATGACCCGGCCGCGCTCGTAGCGCGCGGGGACCTCGACATCGTCGTCGAGGTCATGGGTGGCATTGAGCCTGCCCGCGAACTGATCCTGTCGGCCATCAAGCACGGGGCCAGTGTTGTGACAGCGAACAAGGCGCTGATGGCCACCCACGGTGCCGAACTTACAGAGGCAGCCGATAACGCTGGGGTCGATCTCTTCTACGAGGCAAGCGTTGCAGGCGCTATTCCGCTTTTGCGGCCGCTTCGAGAAAGCCTGGCAGGGGACAAGGTTCGCCGTGTGCTCGGCATTGTCAACGGCACCACGAACTACATGTTGACCAAGATGGACGAGCAAGATGCGAGCTACGACGAAGTACTCGCCGAGGCACAACGGCTCGGTTACGCAGAAGCTGATCCGACCGCGGACGTCGGGGGTGCAGACTCAGCGGCCAAGGCAGCGATTATCGCGACGTTGGCATTCCATACCAATGTGACGATCGATGACGTGTACTGCGAGGGAATAACCGCGGTCACGAAGGCGGACATCTCGGCGGCCCGCGAGATGGGATTTGTTATCAAATTGCTCGCCGTCGCTGAGATGACGCAGGACGAAGCTGGGGTCGTTGTCCGGGTCCATCCGGCAATGGTTCCGCGCACCCACCCGCTGGCAAGCGTGCGAGACGCTTTCAACGCGGTCTTCGTCGAGGCGGAGTCCGCGGGCGAGATGATGTTCTATGGCCGTGGCGCCGGCGGCGCCCCAACGGCGAGCGCGGTCTTGGGAGACCTGGTCGCCGCGGCTCGGAACCGGTTCGGACAGACGCGTTCGCATCGTCCCGAACCGTATGCGGCCATCGGGCCACGCCCCATCGCCCAAGCAAGAACGCGCTATGCCGTCGCCATCGAGGTAGAGGACCGGCCCGGAGTGCTAGCGGCGATCGCGACAACGTTCGCCGACAACGGTGTTTCAATTCAGGCAGTCCGTCAGGATGGCGTCGACGATGGCGCTCGCCTCAACGTTCGAACCCACGTTGCGACCGAAGCCAACCTGTCTGACACCGTCGAGGCATTGCGTGTGTTGGATGGCGTGAATCGAGTCGCCGGCGTTACCCGGGTAGAAGGAGTGACCGCGTCATGAGCACCGAGCTGAAGGCTCCTCCGGCGCACGTCTGGCGCGGGATCATCGAGGAGTACAGGCAGCGGCTCCCAGTCACGGAGTCGACGCCGGTCATCAGCTTGCGTGAAGGCGGTACGCCGCTGGTTTACGGCCAAGTGCTCAGTGAGATCACCGGTTGTGACGTCTGGATCAAGGTCGAAGGCGCAAATCCCACAGGTTCGTTCAAGGACCGCGGGATGACCATGGCGATCTCGGTGGCAGCGCAAGAAGGTGCGAAGGCAGTCATCTGTGCATCGACCGGTAACACATCGGCCTCGGCCGCCGCCTATGCGGTTCGCGCCGGAATGGTCTGCGCAGTTCTCGTCCCAGACGGAAAAATCGCGATGGGCAAGCTTGCCCAAGCCCTCGTGCATGGTGCCCGACTCTTGCAGGTCGATGGGAACTTCGACGACTGCCTGATGTTGGCCCGCGACCTTTCCGAGCTGTACCCGGTGGCGTTGGTCAACAGCGTCAACCCAGCTCGTATCGAGGGACAGAAGACGGCCAGCTTCGAGATCGTCGACCAGTTGGGCAAGGCACCGGACATCCACTGCTTGCCGGTCGGCAACGCAGGAAACATCACTGCCTACTGGAAGGGCTACGTCGAGTATGCCGCTGACGGTATGTCCGCAGGACGTCCGCGAATGTGGGGATTTCAAGCTGCCGGCGCTGCCCCGATTGTGAACAACGCGCCCGTGAAGAACCCGTCCACAATTGCTACAGCTATCCGTATTGGGAACCCGGCGTCGTGGGATCAGGCCGTCGCTGCCCGTGAGGAGTCCGGCGGGCAAATTGACGCGGTCACGGACCGAGAGATTCTGGCCGCTTACCGTCTGCTCGCCTCACGCGAGGGCATTTTCGTTGAACCCGCAAGTGCCGCGAGTGTGGCTGGCCTGCTGAAGTCACACAAGGCCGGGCTGCTCGATCCCGGACAGACTGTGACCTGCACCGTAACGGGCAACGGATTGAAGGACCCGCAGTGGGCAATCTCCGGTGCACCAACACCGGTTCGAATTGCCGCCGATGCCCAGGCCGCCGCTCGTGAGCTCGGCCTGACGTGACCCGCACGGCTCGAATCCAGGTTCCCGCCACGAGCGCAAACCTGGGACCTGGATACGACTGCGCCGGACTGGCGTTGCAGCTAGTCGATGAACTCGAAGCGGAGCTGCTTGAGTCGCCCGGCCTGGTGATCGAAATCGATGGTGAGGGTGCGGATTCGATTTCACGAGATGACACCCACCTCGTCGTTCGATCGATGGCCCGGGGATTCGCCGAGGGTGGCCAACAGATTTCCGGACTGCGCTTGCTGTGTCGCAATCGGATTCCCCACGGTCGAGGACTTGGATCCTCGTCAGCGGCGATCGTGGGTGGTCTCGTACTGGCGCGTGAGTTGATGGATGACGGTCAAGCGATTCTGGATGACGCGCGCCTCGTGTCGCTGGCCACAGAACTCGAGGGACACCCGGACAACGTCGCGCCCGCGGTCCTGGGTGGATTGACCGTGGCGTGGACACAACCGTCAGATCCGGTCTCGGTCGGACGCGCGATTCGAATTCAGCCCAATGTGCGAATCCAACCGGTGGTTGCAATTCCTGATTCACCGCTTGCGACCCAGCGGGCGCGAGAACTCCTGCCAGCGGCGGTGCCCCACGGTGATGCAGCGGCAAATGCTGCCCGCGCCGCCCTCCTGGTGCCCGCGATGACTTCGCATCTGGAGCTGCTGCTCGAGGCAACGCGCGACCTGCTTCACCAGGACTACCGGCGATTTGCCTACCCGCAGTCGTATGCGTTGGTTACGCAACTGCGGAACGAGGGAATTCCCGCAATGATTTCGGGCGCGGGACCGACAGTGGTAGCGCTGGGGGTGTCGGATTCGGCTCTTGACGGAACTGCGGTCCAGACGGCCGTCAGCCGGGCATTGGCAACGATCACTGCCAACGCCCCGCAGGAATTCCGGGTCCAACCGGTCGCAATTTCGCAGCACGGTGTGAAGGTCCTGTAGGTCGGCCGTAGCTCCCGCTTCGGCAATTCGGAAGGGACGTGTTGTGCCGCCTCGATGCCCATCGGCTGGGTCAAATTGGCGACGTTTCGCCGATTCGCACGTGACTTGTTCTCCTGAGGTGCTACGGTAGAACTGCTCAACCGGTGACGGAATGAACCTGGTAGCAAACATCCAGAAACTCCGAGCCACAATTCACACCCGCTGCGAATTGTTTCGAGCAAATCCTCTTGGATCTCGTGAAGCTTCATTTCTAGCAACTCAGCCTTCCAGGAAACTAGACAAACCTTTGCACTGTCTGTGGTGCATCGGAAATATCAAGCGGGCCGTCTGATCGGCCTGCACGCCGTCCCGAAAGGACGAATGAATCAAAGTGACCGAATCAACGATCACCGCCGATGCGCAGGCAACCGCTGCGTCGGGCAAGAAGTCCGGTGGGCTCTCAACGATGCTCCTGCCGGAATTGAAGAAGAAAGCTGCCTCGATGGGCATCGCTGGCGCATCAACCATGCGCAAGAGCGACCTTGTCGCGGCAATCAAAGCTCAACAGTCCGGCGGCGCAAACACGAGCCGAGCCTCGAATGGCGACGCTGAATCCGCGGGTAGTCGCGGCCGTCAGTCGCGTTCCGAGAGCAACACGGACAGTTCCAGCACCTCGAATGACGGCGATGCCGGTTCTCAGGGTCGCAATGACAATCGTTCCGAGACCAGCAACGACAACCGTGGTGAAGGTAACCGCAACAACGAGGGTCGCACCAACGACAACCGTGGTGAAGGTAACCGCAATCGCAACCGGCAAGGCAACCGCAACAACGAGGGTCGCACCAACGACAACCGTGGTGAGGGCAACTCTGGTGGCGGTAACCGCGGCGATGGCGGAGGAAATCAAGGCCAGAGCAACCGTGGCGATGGTGGCCAAGGCAACCAGGGCGGCCAACGCAATCGCAATAACAACAACAACGACGACCGCGGACCTCGTGACGATGACGACCGCGGCGGTCGGGGAAACAACAACCGTCGCCGTCGCCGTGGCCGCGAACGATTCCGCGAAGGCGGTCGTCCGCGACGCGATGGTATGGAAGACATCGAGGTCAGTGAGGACGATGTCCTGCTGCCCGTCGCCGGAATTCTCGACGTCCTGGACAACTACGCATTCGTGCGGACATCGGGTTACCTCCCGGGTCCCAATGACGTCTACGTGTCACTGTCGATGGTGCGCCGCAACGGACTTCGCAAGGGTGACGCTGTCACCGGCTCGGTCCGGCAGCCGCGCGAAGGCGAAGCACGCCAGAAGTTCAACCCCTTGGTCAAGATCGAAACGATCAATGGCTCCGATGCCGAAACATCGCGGAACCGGATCGAGTTTGGAAAGTTGACCCCGCTGTACCCGCAGGAACGACTTCGCCTGGCGAACGACAACGAACCGCACAATCTGACCGCTCGCGTGATCGATCTGGTTGCGCCCATCGGTAAGGGCCAGCGTGGGCTCATCGTTTCTCCGCCGAAGGCGGGAAAGACGATGGTGTTGCAGCGCATCGCCAACGCAATCACTGAGAACAACCCTGAGTGCCACCTGATGGTCGTACTTGTCGATGAACGTCCTGAGGAAGTCACCGACATGCAGCGCTCCGTCAAGGGTGAGGTAATCGCCTCGACCTTCGACCGTCCCGCTGAGGACCACACCATCGTTGCCGAGCTCGCAATCGAACGCGCCAAGCGTTTGGTAGAACTCGGACACGACGTCGTGGTGTTGCTCGACTCGATGACTCGCCTTGGGCGCGCCTACAACCTGGCAGCGCCAGCGAGCGGCCGCATCTTGTCTGGTGGTGTCGACTCGACCGCGCTCTCCCCGCCGAAGAAGTTCTTCGGCGC
>DMNR01000416.1 GCA_003452655.1 Actinomycetota bacterium
ACGTTTCTGATGTCGAATCGTGGCTCCGCGAAAGAATCTCACGGTTTGCCGCTCTGCGGACCGCGCCCCACCAAAAAGAGTTGATTCGTCCCGTCTCTGCCGACTGCAATGTCACCGGCTTGGTCGGTCCGCAGTACTCGCGCGCCCGCTCGCTGCCAACTCTCGATTGTCGAAACTGCCGGATGGCCATAGCGATTCTTGGCACCCACAGACACAACGGCGACTGACGCCGGGAACTGCCTCGTCAACTCCGCACTCTGATTGCGCGAACCGTGATGCGGCACCTTGACCAGGTCAAACACGGTGCTCGCATTCTGCGCGATCACTGCGCTCTGCGCAGGGGGTTCCAGGTCTCCGGTCAGAAGCACCCGGACAGGCGGGCTGCCAAATTCCACAGCTAGGGCTACCGAAGCATTGTTTGGCGCAGATCCCGGCCCCCGAATGAGTTGAGTTGGCCACAGCACCCGGTACTCCAGCCACCCGACGCGGCCCTGCTCACCAGGCGCCGCGATCCGCACCGGAACTCGGTGCTCACGCAAGGCCGATGCCGTTTGCTCCGCTTGCTGCTTCGGCTCAGCTAGCGGACTCACCATGGCTGAACCCACGGTTCGATCGTTGAGCGCCCCAGCCACACCATCCACATGATCAGCGTGGAAATGCGAAAGCACCAGCAAGTCGATGCTTATGATCCCTAGATCCGACAGGCACTTGTCGACCTGTCCTCGATCTGGGCCCACATCAACAACGACCGCGTGCCCTGGGGTCGTCGAAAACACGAGTGCGTCACCTTGGCCGACATCACACGCGACCACCAACCAGTTCGGTGGCGGCCATGGCTGCTGTTGATTTCGCAGGCACACCAGAATGCCAAGTAGCGCCGCCACAATTGCCGCTGATGCACGCTGATGTGCGCGAACAAACCACTGAATGCGGGTAAAGTTGATCATGCTCGCCGCCACTCCCGCCGAGAGGGCGGCAGCGAGTGTGAACCCCAACAATCCAGGCGGCCACGGCAGAACGGCAAACGGCAGATCCGCACTCCATCTCGCAACACCCGCGATCCACTGCGCGGCGATGCCGCCGAGGAATGCCGGAATCTGGCCGGCCGGAGGTGCAACGCTTTGCGCGACGGCCGCAAGACTTCCGAAGACTGTCGCGACCGGAACCGCAGGCTCGGTCAAGACATTGGCCACAATCCCGACAGCGGGAATCCCATTTCCAAAACTCGCAGTCAACGGAAGGGTTGCGAGTTGTGCTGCGCACGCGATCCCGAAGGCCAGCGAGACGACCCGTTTGAATTTTCCGACGCGGCTCGTCGGTCGTTCATCCGATTCCCGTCTGCGCCGCTGGGATGCGGCGAAGATGAGCAGGCCGGCCGTCGCCGCCACCGATAGCGCGAATCCCATCGACAATGACAACCACGGATCGATCAGCAGCAGCGCAACAACACTGACGACAAGCGCCGTGGCCCCAGCGCGATCCGTCGTGGTGAAAATTGCCATGAGCCCGACCAACCCCATGACGGCAGCTCGAAGCACGCTTGGCTGTGGTCCGACGACGACAACGAAGCCAAGGAGCGCGGCGACTGCGAATCCCACACCCAACCTCCGCGGCACCCGAAACCACCTCGAAACCGCGATCGCCAACCCGGTGACGATTGCGAGGTTCGCGCCGCTGACGGCCGTGAGGTGGCTGAGCCCTGTTAGCTGCATGTCAGCGCGAAGGTCCGCTTCCAACCTCGATTCATCCCCGACCACCAGTCCGGGTAGGAGACCCTGAGCATCCGCAGGCAACCCAGCGCTTGCCGCGCGCATGCTGGCGCGCACGTGGGCGGCAGCCTGCTGCCACATTGGGGCCGTCGCCACTTGTCGAGGCGAACCGCGAACCCGAACGATTGCAGCGCTTCCCCGCGCAACATCACCGGGTCGAATCGAGGCCTTCACCGAGATCACGGTGCCTGGAATCAGGCTTGCCAACTCGGCAGGAGAACTCGAACCAAATAGCTGGATGGGAACCGACAGACGCCAGTGTGAATCGCCCTCGGAAATCTCAGCAACAGTTGCGCGAGCCGACCACGTCTTCTTCGGTAGTTGGCCTTCACCACTGCTCCACGCAGCTGCAGCGGGCTGCTTGCGGGTGACCCGTGGCGGCTCATCGACCACAACAACAACATCTGCCGAAGCATGAGCTGCGCCCATCGATGCAAGTGGTTCAGCGGCCACGGGCGCGACGCGCATGATGGCCAGCACGAGCCCTGCCCCGACTCCAAGCACGACCGGCGCTGTCATCCCGGATCGGCGGGATCTGCTCGGTGACCGCGGTCGGTGCGAAGCTCGACGCCACGCCAGCAGCCAGAGCCCAATACCTGCCACTGCGGCCAACGCTGTCGTGAGCAGTGCGGGACGCACCCAACGGCCAGCGACAACCAAAATCACGAACGCTTCCGTCGCCCACAATGCCACTGCCAGCGGAACGAGTCGAAGATCGACGGGACGGGATATCGATTCATCCATCAACTAGACCGCAACGTGAGGAGCTATTTGAGCAAAGGTGGCATCGCCGATCCCCGGAACTTCCCGGAGTTGGTCAACCGACCTGAAGCCGCCGTGTTGGGTGCGAAATTCGATGATTTTCGATGCCATCACAGGACCGACGCGAGGCAACTGCTCAAGTTGCGCGGCCGTCGCTTTGTTCAGGCTCACCTTGGGCCCGGCTCCACTGGGCCCCGGGGCCGCGCCCCCGCTGAGCTGTCCGCCACCTGAGGCAAGCGTTGGTTGCGACGTACTCGGTTCCTCCTGTGCGCCAACATCTATCTGCTCCCCGTCAATCAGAACCCGGGCAAGATTGATGCGGGCGCGTCCCTTTGCCATTCCGCCGGCTGCCGCGACCGCATCTGCGACTCGGGCTCCCGCAGACAAGGCGTAGACGCCGGCTTGGCGGACAGGTCCGGTTACGTGAACAACGACGAGCCCGCCGGCCGCACTCTGACTCCCCGAAGGTTCGCCATTCCCGGCGGCACTTGTAGGTGCACTCGCGGCTGCAGGATCCGTGCTTCCCGACGCTGAGCGTGCTGCAACCGGAGTTCCGCTCCGAATGACCTGGGGAACGGTGGCCGAGTCCACCGGCCTAGTCCGAATTGCGAGCAGCGCCACGAGCATCACAACAGCAACCAGTACACCGGTGATGACCCGGACGCTGGTCCGATCCCAGGCGACCAAGATCCGCTCACGGGTGGACCAATTCGAGTCGTTCGAATCGTGTGTTTCAGGCATACCCAGAAGCTAGGGATGGGTGCTCAACGGCCCATCGCGACCGAGTCCGAACTGGGGACAAGGTCCGCCATGGCAGAGATGGGGATAACTAAGGGCCGGATTGCTCCGCCTGTACCGCCGACTCGGTGTCAGGTGGGGTTCGCCAATCGGTCCATGCGGCCCGGATGTTGCGTTGATGGCGCACAATCACCAGTAGCCCGACGAGGACACCGAACAGAGTCATTTCCAGATCATCGTGGTCCACGAGTGCGGTGACGATCAGCGCTCCCGCCGCTGCCACGCTGGCAATCCCCGTCCGTTTCACAATGACAAAGACAATCGCGAAGACCACCAACACTGGGATCAACCACAGCGGTTCGGCACCGAGCAGCACGCCGATCGTGGTCGCAACCCCCTTGCCCCCTTTCCCTTTCAGGAACGGCGACGTCATGTGCCCCAAGATGGCTGCGAACCCAGCAAGCGCTCCCAGGGCTGGATTCACCAGGTGACTGAAGGCCAAGACCGGAATGAGTCCTTTGAGTAGGTCAATGACGAGGACCACAATGCCGGTCTTTCGCCCCATGACACGGGCGGCATTGGTGGCCCCTGGATTTCCCGACCCGCTGTTGTTGAGGTCAATCCCTCTGGCCTTCGCGATGATCGAGGCAGGGTTGATCGAACCGACAAAATAGCCGACTACGACGGCGCAAATGACCCAGGCGACTGCCCCGGCAGTCATGTCTGAGACCAAGGCTTCGGGGCGATAGTCACCGCGACGCAGCCTGGTCCAACGTGGGCACCCACCACTGCCCCAATCTCGATTCGGACGATGTCCTTGCCCCCGAGCGCGACGCTGATCTGTTCAGCGATCTCGTCGGCTCGTTCCGGCGCATCGATATGCTGCACCGCCACGTCCACATCGCCGTCGTCCGCTTTTGCCGCGGCGACGGAAATCTCGAGAAGGCGGGCGAGCGCCTTGCTTGGCGTCCTGGCCTTCTCCAACAACTCGACACGGCCATCGCGGACACCCAAGATCGGCTTCACCCTCAAAGCGGCGCCGATGGCAGCTGATGCCTTGCCGATGCGTCCACCACGCTTCAAATACTCAAGGCTGTCGACGTAGAAGTAGGTGTTCGATCGGCGCGCTCTGGAAGTCACCGCAGCAGCGACTTCCTCAGCCTCCGCGCCAGCTTCGGCAAGTTCGGCGCCTGTCAGGCACGCAAAACCGAGACCCATCGCCAGCGTCCGACTATCGATGACCGTCACCGGGACTGGTGAATCCTTGGCCGCGAGCAGCGCGGTCTGGTACGTCCCGGACAACTCCGCCGACAGGTGCGCACTGATGATGTGATCCACTCCGCTGGCAGCTGCCTGCTCATAAGCATTCACAAAATCGACCGGAGATGGCCGCGAAGTGCTGACCGGCAGCCAATCGCGCAATGCGCGTGCCACCTCAGCGGTTGAAATGTCCACGCCTTCGCGAAATGCCTGACCCGAGACGATCACCTGGACCGGGACCTTTGTGATCTGGTTATCCACGGCCCATTGCGTCGGAAGGTATGAGGTTGAATCCGTGACGACGGCAACGTGGCGCTCCATGGAACGCGACGCTACCGCTCAGACGTGAGCTATTGCTAACGGATCACCACACAGATCAAGCCGTTGATCCGATGAACGGGCATCCGTCACCCTTTTGGCGCATGACGGTTGATCCACGCGGGCCGCGTCGGCGACCCGGCAGACCGTGCCCCTCACGCCTACTCAGGTACGACGTTGACCAGCTTGGGCGCGCGAACAATGACCGTCCGAATCCCGCGTCCATCAAGTGAAGTCACGACGCCGGGCTCAGCGAGGGCTAGTTCGCGCAATTCGTCCTCGCCGATCTCCGGGGATACCTCGAGGCGTGCGCGCACCTTGCCTGCCACCTGGACGACACACGTCACCGAGTCGGCAACCAAGAGCGATTCATCGACGCCTGGCCACCCGGCCAATGCAACACAGGGCTCATGGCCAAGCCGAGCCCACATGTCCTCCGCCGTGTAGGGCGCAACGAGTGACAACATGACCGCCACAGCCTCGGTTGCCTCGCGAACCGCAGGATCGGCTCCACCGCACCCAGAGTCGATCGCCTTTCGAACCGCGTTCACCAGCTCCATTGTCTTGGCGACCGCGACGTTGAAGCGGTAGGCCTCGACGGCCTGCTGCGCTTCGAAAACCATTCGGTGCGTGACTTTGCGGAGTCCCTCGTCGCCGGTCTTCGGATCAACGCCAACTGCCGAGGTGATGTCACCGGACAGACGCCAGGCCCTGGCCAGGAACTTCTTGGCACCGGCCGGGGATACGTCCGCCCAGTCAATGTCATCTTCGGGGGGCCCAGCGAAGACCATGGTGAGCCGAACTGCATCAACACCGTGATCGACGAGCTCGTCGGAGAGCCGAACCAAGTTGCCACGAGACTTGCTCATCGCCGAGCCGTCCATTTGAACCATTCCCTGATTAAGGAGCCGTTCGAACGGTTCGGTGAAAGACACGAGCCCCATGTCGAAGAAGACCTTCGTGAAGAAGCGCGCATACAACAGGTGCAGGATCGCGTGCGTGACACCGCCGACGTACTGATCGACCGGAAGCCATTTTTCGGCTTGGCGCGGATCGAAAGCTTCGGATTCGTTGTGCGGGTTGAGGAACCGAAGGAAATACCAGGACGAATCGAAGAACGTATCCATCGTGTCGGTGTCCCGCCGGGCTGCTCCGCCACATCGTGGACAGTCAACATTGACCCAATCCTCGGCAGCACCAAGCGGCGACGACCCCTTGGGCTGCAAGTCGAGGCCCTCGGCAGAGGGAAGCTCGACTGGCAGTTGATCCGCCGGAACCGGAACTTCCCCACAGGATGGGCAGTGAATGATAGGAATCGGAGTTCCCCAGTACCGCTGACGCGATATCAGCCAGTCACGCAAGCGGTAGTTGATTGCGGCCTCACCCTTGGCATCGACAGCCAGCAGCTCGATGATTTTGGCGATCGCCTCGTTCTTACCCAGACCATCCAAGGGCCCCGAGTTGACGTGCACTCCATCGTCAGCGGTCGCCTCGCCGGTGACCGCCGGATCGGAGTCGGCGGCAACAACCACCCGCACCGGTAGGTCGAATACCCGAGCAAAGTCGAGGTCACGTTGATCGTGGGCGGGAACGGCCATCACGGCCCCGGTGCCGTAGTCGGCCAGGACGTAATCGGATGCGTAGACGGGCAACCGCTCGCCATTAACGGGGTTGATGGCGTACCGATGGAGAAAGACTCCGGTCTTCGGGCGATCGGTGGCCATGCGGTCAATGTCGCTGGACTTCTTGACCTGCTCGAGGTAGTCGTTGAACTCCTCCTGCGCCGGACCGTCAGCGGCAAGTTCGGCCGCCAAATCGGAGTCGACAGCAACCACGAAGAAGGTCGCGCCGAACAACGTGTCGGGCCGGGTCGTATAGACCGTCACGGGGCGGGGGTGGTCCGTAATCTCAAATTGAACGTTGGCGCCTGTCGAACGGCCGATCCAGTTCTGCTGCATCAGCAGCACCTTGTCGGGCCACTTGCCCTCAAGTTGATCCATGTCGTCGAGGAGTCGCTCGGCGTAGTCGGTGATCCGCAGATACCACTGAGTCAACTTCTTCTTCGTGACGATGGAATCGCAACGCTCGCAACGGCCGCCGATAACTTGTTCGTTGGCCAACACGGTCTGGTCGGTCGGACACCAATTGACGGCACTGTCCTTGCGGTACGCAAGACCCCGTTCGAACATCTGCAGGAAGATCCACTGGTTCCAGCGGTAGTACTCCGGATCGCAGGTATTCAGCACGCGATCCCAATCGAAGGAACACGCGTAGCGGCGCATCGATGCCTTTTGGGTAGCGATGTTCTCGTACGTCCAGACGGCCGGATCCTCACCGCGCTTGATTGCGGCGTTCTCTGCCGGCAGTCCGAATGCATCCCACCCGATCGGATGCATCACGTTGTAGCCACGCTGTGCCCAATACCGGGCGATCACGTCGCCAAGGGCATAGGCCTCGGCGTGACCCATATGCAGATCGCCGGATGGGTACGGGAACATGTCGAGGACGTACTTGGGTGGCCGTGGATCATCGGGGTTACCCGACCGGAACGGAGCGAGTTCATCCCACACCGGCAGCCACCGCTCTTGCATAGCGGCAGGGTCGTATTCGATCGGTTCAGCGGTTGTCACAGCGGCGTCACTCACCGGACAAGGCTAACGAGTTGCCTTTTTGCGCGGTGCCGTGGCTCGTTTCGCAGTGAACCCCACCACCCGCAACTCTTCGGCCACTGACTGGCCGACTAACTCGTGAGTGCGCCAGGAGTAGTGGATCCCATCTGGGTTGGCTGTTCCATCAACCAAGGACGGCAGGATCAGATCATCGATTTCGATGTACCCGGTTTGATACTTGTCGGCCCACCTCCTTGCTGCCAGCAAGGCTGGCTCGTGATGGCGATCAGTCGGATAGGCCGGGGAACGATGAATACCGGGGGCAACCAACACCACGGGAATATCGGGGTTGAAGTGTCGGACGACCTGGGTGATTCGGGCCAGGTAATGATCCGTCGCATCTTGTGGCAATTGGCGCAGCCAGCCGCGCGTAGCCTGAATCACCGGTGGCGACAGAACTCGGTAGGCGTCTCGGACTCGGCGACGTAGAGCCGCCGGGCGAACGTAAGGGATGCCGTCGCGCAGATAGGTCGGCACGGCAGCGGGCAACTGATCCATCCCACCCACCGAGATCACTAGGGCATCGGCACGGGGTAACACAGCGCCCCACAAGTACGGATCCTTCGTTACTGCCCACCAAGCGTCTCGCGCAGTCCAACCAAGTCGGGCGACAAGGTCAACGTGAACGTGTGCGCCGAATTCAGCCGCGGCAACATTGGGCCACAGCCGTTCATCGGTGAGGACGTAAGGTCGGTCCGGTCCGTGATACGCCAGCGAATCGCCGACCACAAGGACGTGTTGACTCACATGCCCACCCTAGGCCACGCAAGGCCCAACGCCCGTCGGCTAGACTCGCGCCCGCTGTACTGAGTACGTCGCAGCACCTCAGCAACAATTCGGGGCCATAGCTCAGCTGGTAGAGCAATTGCCTGGCAGGCAATAGGTCAGGGGTTCGACTCCCCTTGGCTCCACCGATGTGATGTCCCGGGACATGCTTAT
>DMNR01000091.1:0-11242 GCA_003452655.1 Actinomycetota bacterium
CGGAACTAAACCCAGCGCGGTTCATGTTGGATCGACGCCACCGATGATCACATCGGGTCTGCCTGCGAGTTGGCAGAGGGTGGAGTAGGTGAACACCGATTTCCCGGAGCGTGTGCTTCCGAGGACGAGGCAGTGTGTGGCGGGTTCGGCGAGGTTAAGCCCGGCTCCGGTGCCGAATTCCGTGAGTCCGCAGAAGATCAGATCGGTAGCGGTTCCGGCCTGGTGAGCCGGTAATGGAACTTGTGCATGTGTGAGTGGATCTTCTTGTTGGAAACTGATTCTTACGAATCCCGGTTGATCTGGGCGGACGATGGCTCGCCACATTGATGCCCACGCGGCGAGTGCAGGTCCAGCTTTTTGATACGTGTTGATCGTTTCACCGGTCGCGATTCTTATTCGTACATCGACTGTTCCACCATTCGCGTTTACTTCAGTGAAGAATGGGAGTTCCGCGTTGTCGCTTCTTAGTCGTCGCCCCAAACTCAAGTTCTCGCAGGCGTTCGAAAAGCTTTCGCGAAGGCCGCGTTCGTTTTTGTCAACTTGGAATCGGGGTCGAAGGTAGAGCCACCATCCCGCGACTGATCCGAGGATCGCGACGATCCCGAGCAGACCTCCGATCCAGGGAATCGCTCCGAGAACGAGGCTTGCGAGCAACCCGCCTCCGAGAGCGACGATGAGCGGTACTGACGCGCGTGCACTTTGCAGCATTCGATAGTTTCCGGGGCTTTCCCGCCAGAACCAGGCTGTAGATCCTGGCCATTTGAGTTCTTGCAGGATTAGCTGAAGGTTCATGCGTACAGGCTCGCTGCCGCGTTGAGCATCGCGGTGACGTAGAACGTCAACATCCCTAGCGTGAATATGATCTTGAGAAAACGTATGAGTGCCATTTTGTCTCCGGGGGTCGTGGTGGGGCCGACCAATGGGCCGACCCCACCGAGTGGGATTTACGCCTTTGCTGTGGGCGCCATGACTCGCTCAGCCTCAATCGTCACGGCAAGGTTGAAGGGTCTGCCCAGGCTTTGGTTGACACCTGACCTGTGAGGATTCGTCCTCGCTGGAAGGATGTCTGTCATGCCGAAGCCATATCCCAAGGAGTTCCGCGACGATGTCGTGGCTGTGGCCCGTAAGGGCGAGGCTCCGTTGAACCAGATCGCGAAGGACTTCGGAATTTCCGAGGGCTGTTTGTCGAACTGGTTGAAGAAGGCCGACGTCGAGGACGGCCACCGTCCTGGCGTCACCGAGAAGCAGTCGGTCGAGGTGCGTGAACTGAAAAAGCGCAACCGTCTGCTCGAGCAGGAGAACGAGGTGCTGCGCCGAGCGGCGGCGTATCTGTCGCAGGCGAACCTGCCGGGAAAATAGTCTTCCCACTCGTCCGTGAGATGGCCGCGACCGGCGCCCCTATTCGGGTGCCGGTCGCGGTGGCGTGTGGAGTGCTGGGCCTGTCCCGGCAGGGCTACTACCAGTGGCTGGCAAGCCCGGTGAGTCAGCGGGACTGGGACGATGCGCACGCGATCAACGCGTTGCGTGAGATCCACGAGGACGACCCGACACTGGGTTACCGGTTCCTGGCCGATGAACTCGGCGATGTCGGGATCATCGCGTCGGAGAACCGGGTTTGGCGGCTGTGTTCGATCGCTGGTGTGTTCGCCTCACACCACCGGCGACGGGCCAGCTCACGCAAACCCGGTCCACCGGTCCATGGCGACCTGCTGGCCGTCATGGACGACAAGGGCAGGGTCACCCACGACTTCACCGCGTCGGCGCCGGACGAGAAGTGGTTGACCGACATCACCGAGCACCCCACGGGTGAGGGGACACTGTATTTGTGTGCGGTCAAGGACTGTTGCTCGGGCAAAATCGTCGGCTACTCGATCGACTCGCGGATGAAGTCCGCATTGGCCGCCTCAGCGATCCGCAACGCGATAGTCCAACGGACCCCGAGCGGCACGATCTGCCACTCGGATCGTGGGTCTCAATTTCGTTCGAAGAAGGTCCAACGATTGCTGAAGAATAACGGCCTGCAAGGTTCGATGGGCCGCGTCGGCTCCTCCGGTGACAACGCCGCCATGGAGAGCTTCTTCTCGTTGCTACAGAAGAACGTTTTAGACACCCGACGGTGGGAAACCCGCGAAGAACTACGCCTCGCGATCGTGACTTGGATCGAAACCAAGTACAACCGCCGACGCCGCCAACGGCGCCTCGGCAAACTCAGCCCGATCGCGTTTGAGACACTCTACGCAGCCGCAAACGCGGCCTGAAAATCACAAACCCCGAGTGTCAACCAAAGTCTGGGCAGACCCGTTCTCGTGTGCGCAAACCCCGATTTTCGTGTGCGCAACCCGGCCGAAACCTGGTGTTCGCCCAGGTCACAGAGTTCTCGCAACGTGCCACAAAGCAATACGCCTCGGCTTTCGCCGGGGCGTATTGCTTTGTTTGGGTTGTTTCGTCGAGGATCGGGAGGAGTTGCCCCGGTGGGGCAATGACGGATCTCGGCACCTCCACGAAGGCAGACGCCTCGGCTTTGGCCGGGGCGTCTTTGTCGTTCATTCAGGAACCTCAATCGATGCCGAGCTACTGTTCGCGTGATACCTGCTCCCGTTGATGGTGACGGTCGCATGAGTTATCCGCCCGATTGGCACTTCGGATTGTTCTGACTGCTGCTTGGGTTGTAGCGGGCGCACCGCCTGGAGCGAGGAGCTCACTGGCTGTGGGTGCTGCAGCGTCGGAATCGCTACCGCGGGTTCGGCAAGCTCTCTCGCAATCTCGTGATGAACGCTGGATCGACGGGATCAATCGGGCGACGCGAAAGCCAAATTGCCTGGATGACGTAGTTGAAGAGGTCGGACGCCATCAAGAAGATCATGGTTCCTAGGGCGGCATCGAAGACAAGCACGAGAACCAGCAGGGCAATGGGCCCAATGAACAGGGGTAATTGTTGTTGGCGTCTGATGAGCTTCGAGTCCGATAGCTTGCCGTTGAGTTGCCTCTGCCATTGCCAGTTGATGTACATCATGGCGACTAGAAGCACGACAATCAGCACGCGAGTCGCAGTGGGATTTGGAGTCGCTGATGCTTCGAGGAACGTGCCATAGAACGGCACTCCGAAGATCGAAGCATCGTGGGCATCGGCCATCAGATCAGCGTTCTGGGACCAGGCGAACACTCCTGCCGGTTCGTTTTGCGAAATACCATCAATGACCGCATTCAACGCCAAGAAGACGCAGAAGGAGACGAGGATCGGCAGGATCTGGAGCCAGGGGTTGTAGCCAGTGAAATCGTCGATCTCCTCGCGGGCGGCCTTCCTCGCAACTCGATCGTTCTTCAACTTCTTGGCCACCTCGAGTTTGAGGGGCGTGCACTGCCAGACGAGGCGTTGCATCTCAAGTTGGCGCCGCGTTGGGTACGCGAGAATCGCCGCCACGGCGAAGGCCAGGGACATGTACGCGAGCGCCCAGGTGACGCCACTTGAGATCCCGAAGACTTGGCCATATAGCTCGGCGAAGAACAACAAGACCCAGGACACGGCCGTTTCGGCCCACTGGACGATTGTTCCCACGAGAACTCCGTTGCTGTTTGCTAACTGCGGCAGTCGATGTTGGCGATGGTCAGCCTATTGGCGTCGAGAGGGTTCCCGCGTACGCAAACATCCTGACACCCGTTCCGGCTGAGCCTTGTGGCTAAAGTGGCGCCGGCGGGTTTAAAATGGACAGTGTCCGGGTAACTTGAGTCAGACCGCGCCGACTGAAGGATCCAAATGAAGACCTTGACGAAACGAATTGCACTCGCCGCCGGACTGGCAGCTATAGCGACTGGCCTGGTGGCATTTCCGGCGTCCGCCGCGGCACCGACTACGAGCGGGCACGTTCAGCAGTCGGTGACCAATGCCAAGGGCGGCAGAGTGACGGTCACCAACAACTCGACAGTCACCGTCACCTTGCGAGTCACGATGGTGGACTCCTACGACTGGTACGAAGGGCACGGTCCCGATGAGCGTGCCCCTGAAGGATTCCAGGGTGCTCGCCTGGCGCCGGGGCAGTCTGCGTCTGCGCACCTTGGTGTGTGGATCGAGGCCAACAGCGCACCATTTCGGATCGACTTCCTGACGAATCCGAACGAGGCCTCATCGGCGGTCGGCAGTGCTGAGGTTATGGACAAGCGCGTCGGCATCGATATTCGTGGCTGGGGTCTGGACCGCAGGGTTCAAGAGTTCAACTCCGCTCAGGCCGATCAAACAAAGCAAGGCAAGGTCCTCATCGGCAAGCGCTACCAGATTCGCGTCCAGTGTGGGCTGGGGTCCGGCGACGAGACGCAGTTCACGCTGACGTCTCAGACGCCTTAACACCGCAGTTCGCTGCCCGCCATTCGATACCCGCGCGGCTGTCGAGGTCACAGCGGAGGCGCGTTAGGGTTCGGCAACTCCCGGATTCGGGATCTAGCGCCTCCAGAAAGACGGTCCGATGATTCGTTCAAGGTCTCTTGCACTTACCGCAGTCGTTGGATTCACAGTCGTGGTCGCCGCGAGCGGTTGCTCATCAAACTCGTCGGGCAGTGGGACTTCTGCGAGCCCGAGTGCAAGTGCCGTTTCGCTAACCCCTGAGGTTCAAGCGAAGCTGCAGAAGGTCATCGATGATGTTCGCGTTCAGTTTAAAGCGCCAGGCCTGCAAGCGGGTGTGTGGACCGACAACGGGCAGTGGGTGGGAACTTCTGGCGTCGCGAAGGTCGGAACAAGTCAGGCGATTACTCCTGCCGACCACTCGCGGGTCGGCAGCATCACGAAGACGATGACGGGCACGGTCATCCTGCAACTGATCGATGAGGGAAAGTTGTTGTTCGATGACGTCATCGACAAGTACGTGCCGGGCATGCCCAACGGCAGCACCGCGACGATCAAGAACCTCATCGAGATGCAAAGCGGTATCCCGACGTACACCGCCAACACGTCGGTTGTTAACAAGTATTCGGCCGCACCGACGACTGCCTTCACCCCGCAGGAACTCGTTAACTCGGTAAAGAAGTCTCCTCCGATGTTCGCTCCTGGCGCCCAGTTCTTCTACTCGAATACCAACTTCGTTCTGCTGGGCATGGTGATCGAGAAAGTCACGGGGAAGTCAGTCTCGGACAACTTCAACGACCGACTCTTCAAGCCCCTGGGAATGAATGCCACAAGCGCGCCAGGAACGTCGACGTCGCTTCCGGAACCGTTTCTTTCTGGAATCACCGAGCAAGGTGATCCGTTAGGAAAGATCAAGAACGCGACGAATTGGAACCCTTCGTTTGCGTTCACCGCGGGCGAGGTCATCTCCACGCTCGACGATCTGCACAAGTGGGGCGTCGCGTTGGGCACAGGCGCGGGCATTCTCAACGACGAGACCCAGAAGATGCGGCTGGAATCCGTCAAGACGACGGTGCCTCCCAATACCGCCCAGCGGTCGTACGGAATGGGCATCGTCAACACCGCGGGGTGGTTTGGCCACACGGGTGAGATTCCGGGCTACAACACGGTGCTCAACTACAAGCCAGACATTCGCACGACGATCGTCGTGATGGTGAACAGCGACCTCACCCAGGGCACCGGTCCCACGCAACTAGCCCCGGCAGTGGTGGGATTTGAGGGACTGGCAGGCATCATGACTCCCGGTGGTACCGCGAGCCCCTCAGGGAGTGCTAGCTGAGATTTCCCCAGTCGGTGTGCCGTGAGGTCACCCATTCGGTTTCATCGACAACGGTCTGCTCGACTTGCGCGCACCCAACCCCGTCTTGGATCGGACTTCAGTAGCAACGGTGATGGCACGAGTGATTACTGTGATCGAGACACCGAACCAACGTCGTTACTCGAGACCCCAGAGAATCTCGCGTGACTTCCTCAGGCAACCTGCACGTCAAGTGGCGATACTCCAAGGGTGAGTAGCACGGCGTCACCGACGAGCGGTCGGCCAATCGCGCCACGTCTCGTTACCTGGCTGCTGATCATTCTCGGCGCGTGCGAGGTTCCCTGGGTTATCTATCTCGTGTTCGCCCAGCAAGAGTCCTTCCAGGCGTTCCACCTGAACATCGCGACACTCGGGCTCGGCATCGCGGCAGTCGTCCTCAGCTCGCTCAGTTGCATCTCATTGCTCAAGGACTGGCCATCGGCTCCAGCTTGGTGTGTTGCAACCGCGACCCTGGTGTTGTTCCTCGCGAGCATCACGACACTTTCACGAAACGTGGAGGCCAAGGTTGCCTTGCGACCCGACCACGTCCCGTTGATCATCGCCATTCCTGGCGCGATGGCCGCTGGCTACGCAGCTTTCGTCTGCCTGCGAGGCAACCGGGCGGTTCACGAGGTGGGGATCAAGATCGCCGCAATGGTGCTTGCGCTAGTCGCCCTGGCATTCCTCGCTCGGACTGTGCAGCACTTCACGGATCCACAGTCGACGGCAGTCGTTACTCGGGCGAGGGCAATCGTCGTGCTGTTGGATACCGGCGAAACGGTGGGTCTGTTGGGTGCAGGCATCGCCTCTTTGCGAGGAAAGCCGCGGTCCACCTTGGTCTTCAGCATGATTGGCGGCGTGCTGTTGATCTGCGATGCCTGGACGAATGTCTTGACCGCTGCGTCTGGCCTGTCGTTCGATTCGGCGATCTTCTACCTCATTGTGGGTGAGGTTCCCTCAACCGTGCTGTGCATCTGGGCCGCACGGTGTGCCGCACGTGAGCTGAGGGAACGGCGCACGCAGCGCGCGTTTGCGGTGCTGGCGCCATGAGATTCAGCATCGTCATTTTGCCCGAATACCCTTGGGAACAGGCTGTCGGCATCTGGCAGCGCGCGGAGCAACTCGGCTTCGCGCAGGCATGGACCTATGACCATTTGGCATGGCGCACGCTTGCCGACGGCCCTTGGCACGCAGCGGTACCGACACTGACGGCTGCGGCCCTCGCTACTTCGACAATGCGAATCGGAACACTGGTTGCGTCACCGAACTTCCGTCATCCGGTTCCATTCGCGAAGGAGCTCGTCACTGTCGATGACATCTCGAAGGGACGCCTGACCCTCGGTCTTGGAGCCGGCGGGATTGGCTTCGACGCGACCGTTCTTGGTGAAGAAGTCCTGCCGGCCCGTAACCGCGCAGATCGGTTTACGGAGTTCGTCCGACTCCTTGATCAACTGCTGTTGGACGATCACACCTCAACCGCCGGGCAGTACTACACATCGATCGACGCGAGGACCGTGCCTTCGCCAATCCAGCGTCCGCGAATCCCCTTCGTGGTCGCCGCGAATGGTCCTCGGATGATGAAGCTGGCCACCCAATTTGGCGCTGGGTGGGTCACGACTGGTTCGCCCGATCCCGATGGCGGATTGGCAGGGTGGTGGTCCAACATCGCCGAACTCTCGCAGCGATTCGACGATGTTGTGGAGGCTGCCGACAAAGATCGGGGCGAGGTTGCTCGACACTTGTCGGTCGATGCTTCTGGCGTTCCGGCGCTGTCATCAATCGACTACTTCGGCGAGTGCGTGGGTCGTGCGTCGGACCTCGGATTCAGCGATCTGATCATTCACTGGCCCCGGCAATCCGGGGTCTATGCCGCCTCCCGCGACGTTCTTGAGGAAGTCGCCGCCCGCTACCTCTGCACCTGAGATTGACTCAGCATGCCCAGGAGCAGGGGTAGGCGTTAGCCTCACCTCTGACGATCAACCTCAGTCAACCTACGGAGACTCATGACCGACTACACAGTGATTTCGAGAGAGTTGACTTTGCCAGCATCGGCTGACGCAATCAGTGCCTGGATCGTTGACTTCCACAAGTGGGTGTCGTGGTCTCCGTGGGAAGACATTGATCCGAATCTCCAGCGCACCTACTCTGGCCCGCCAAGCGGTGTGGGTACCGCCTACGAATGGTCAGGTAACCGCAAAGCGGGTGCTGGGAAGATGACGATCACCTCAGTGGCACCTGAAGAGATCAAGCTCGATCTCGATTTCACAAAGCCGTTCAAGTCGGCAAGCAAGACCACTTTCACTCTCGCTGCGGGCGCCGATGGGACAACCGTCGTTTGGCAGGTCTTCACCCCGAAGTCCCTCATGACCCGGATCTTCGGCATCTTCATGAACTTCGACAAGATGGTTGGCGCTGACCTTGAAAGGGGTCTGGCAAAGCTGAAGTCGGTCGTCGCCTAGGTTGTCGCGATCGTGGGGCTAGCGGCTACTCCGCCGGAGTCACCATGAGGCCGAAATCCTCCGGCACAGTGCTGGCGTCGTTCTCGGAGACTGGATGAGCGTCAACCTCTGAGACTTTGAAGTGTGCGCCATCAATCCTCACGACCTCGCCTTTGAGGGTGTGAAGGTCAGCCAACCCAGCCGGGATCTGCGATTTGTCGAACGCATAGACGATCTGTTTGCCGGGCATCTGGAAGTGGTCGATGGACGTGAACTCGTACATGTCCCGTCTCAACTCTGCGCGGCGAGCAGTCGCCACGCGCACTGCGTGTCGTTGCCGCCGCGATAGAACTCTTCAACGTCGAATCCTCGGTCGGCAGCCCATTGAGGTTCGTCGATGATGTCAGCGGGGTAGTCGAATCCGGTTACGTGCGCCATGATCCGCTCCTGCTTGTCCGCTTCTAGCGGCCACGACGCCACGTTGGTCCCATACCGGGAGAGGTACTCGTCCCGGGATTCTCCCGGGCGGCGGACCACATCGATGAGAATCACTTCCCCGCCCGGATTGAGTCGCTCGCGCGCGGCAGTCAGGAACGCCCGCTTGTCGTCGTCAGCGAAGTGGTGCAGTGCAAAGGACACCAAGATGACATCGAATCGTTGGGTCGGGTCGTTGATGCTGTCCATGAGGTCACCGAGCCTCAGGTCGATCACGGCATCTAGGCCGGTCAGTGTCTGGCCTGCAAACTCAAGCGCGGGGGCAGCGCAGTCAATCCCGACGTAACGTTCGAGCCGAGTTCCTTCTAGTGCGGTTCCAATTCCGGCAGCATCACCACACCCGAGGTCGAGCAAAGTGAAGGGTTCTGTGCGCTGGGCAAGTATCGAATGCACTTTGGAGTAGATAGCGCGGTGCTCCATGACGTCGCTGTCGATTACGGCGCGGTAGATCTCCCAGGAACGGAAGAAGCTGGCCACATCGGGATCCGTCTGGTTCGGCGACATGCCGCGATTGTCCCGCGTTCAGCGGACTGATGGACCGATCATTCGCCCGTCTGCTTTCTGAACTTCCGCGGCGGCTCTTCTACCGAGGTGAACGAGCACGTAGACTCGATCTATCACCGGGGGGTTGATCATGGGGAAGAGCACTATTCGTGTGCGCGTAGTTGTCGTGATTCTGGCTGTTGTTGCAGCTGCGTTAGTCATGGTGCCGAAGGTTTCGGCCGCCGCTGAGGTTCACCTGACCGCTGCTGGTGACTATGGAGCGCGGGCCACGACCAACGGCGTCTTGGACAAGGTCGCTCAACTGGCCCCTGATGCACACTTGGCACTTGGCGACCTTGCGTATCAGGACGTTGCGACTGAGCAGCAATGGTGCGATTTTGTAAAGGCCCGCGTTGGTGAGGGCGCACCCTTTGAACTGCTAGCCGGTAACCATGACACCGTTGACGTCAACGATGGTCAGATCAACGACTTCAGTGCCTGCCTGCCAAACCAGGTTCCCGGAATTGTCGGAACCTACGGTCGCCAGTACTACATGGACTTCCCCAAGGGGGCACCGCTCGTCCGAGTTATTCAGGCCTCCAAAGACCTGACATTCGAAGACGGCAAATGGGCATACGCACAAGGGGATGCGCGCTACAAGTGGGTATCGGACGCGATTGACGACGGCCGCGCCAAAGGTGCGAAGTGGATCGTTGTTTCGACTCACTACCCCTGTATGTCGGTAGGGCAGTACACGTGCCCGACGAACCGCGACTTCTACGATTTGATGCTCAGCAAGAAGGTTGATCTTGTCCTGCACGGCCATGAGCACGGCTACATGCGGACGAACCAGCTGCGGACAGGCACTGTTGCCTGCCCGACGATTGCTGTCAATACGTTCAATGCCAACTGCGTCGCCGATTCCGACGGCAATTTCACCGCCGGACAAGGCACGGTATTCGCGACGGTCGGTACGGGTGGGATACCGGTGCGAGATGTGAACACCAGCGACCCGGAAGCGGGCTACTTCGCCGCCTCTTCTGGACTCAACAAGGATCCGAGCTATGGGCTCCTTGACATGCACATGACCGACACGACACTCACCGGTGGACTCGTCACGTCCTCTGGATCGGCAGCCGATTCCTTCACCGTCACCAAGGGTGCCCCGCCACAGAATCAGAGTCCTATCGCGACCTTCACCTCGACGACCAACGGTTTAGCCGCCACGGTCAATGGGTCGTCCTCCGCAGATCCGGATGGATCAATTTCGACGTATGAATGGCAGTTCGGCGACGGTGCGACCGCAACCGGTGCACTGCCGCCCGCACACACCTACGCGACGGCCGGCACGTACAACGTGACGTTGACTGTTACGGACAACGCTGGGGCAACGAATGCAATTTCTCTGCCCGTGACGGTGTCGGCGGTTGTCCCGCAGACAAAATTGGCCGAAGACACGTTCGCCCGAACGGTGTCGAACGGTTGGGGCTCGACGACCACCGGCGGCGCCTGGTCGGTGTATCCGACAACTGCGTTCGCCGTGGCAGCAGGAGAGGGAAAGCTCAACACCCCAACCGGTGGCGGCCGCAACGCCTATCTCAACAGTGTGTCTTCGGACAACACCGATCTACTCGCGAGCTTGGCCGTCGATAAGACAGCAACGGGTGGAGGGCTTTACGTCACCGTCGCCGGTCGCGTCGTTGCTGGTGCTGGTGAGTACCGCGCGAAGATCAAGTTCAGGTCTGATGGGAAGCCGTCGCTGGGGCTTATTCGCACGAGCGCAGCTGGTGTGGACACGACTTTGAAGGCGGAGACGCTCGCGGGTGGGTTGACCTACGCACCGGGAGAAAAGATCAAGCTCCGACTGCAAGTTACTGGGACTGGTACGACGACAATCCGAGCCAAGATATGGAAGGCAACTGATGCCGAACCGGCCGCTTGGTTGCTGACGGCAACCGATGCGACCGCTGGTCTCCAGGCTGCTGGAGGTTTGGGCCTGGTGACGTACCTGTCGAGTTCGTCAACGAACGGACCGATGGTCTTGAGCCTTGACGACCTCTACGTCACCAAGCCATAGCTGCGCCGCTGATCGTCTGGTCAACCGGGCTCAGCCTGGTTTTGCGGGATCCGTCTCGC
>DMNR01000091.1:11327-15899 GCA_003452655.1 Actinomycetota bacterium
CTCCAACTCCACCCAGCGGTGCTGACCAGAAGCCCCAAAACGGCGGGCCCCAGCAATAGCCCAGCAGCAACTCCGGTTTGGGAGACGCCGCTGGCGGCCGCTGTCGCTGTTGGAAAGCGTCGGGCCATCGACAGATGCTGCAGGCCCGGCCAACCCCACCCAAATGCGTTGGCAACGACGAGTCCGATTGCGAATGGGACCGGTCGGTCCCACGACATCGCGAGCCAACCGAATCCGCCGATCAGTACCAGCAGAGCTACGGCCCGCAGTGAGTCAAAGGCAACCCGATCCGCCACAACGCCGGAAGCCAAACGGATCGCCAGTCCCGCGATACCGCCGACAGCGACTAGGTAGCCGGCGCTGGCTTCCGATAGGCCAACATGAACTCCGCCCGCCGCCCCGAGAGCGCCGATCGACGTTGCCGCGAACACCGCGCCCGCCATGCCGATTGCCAGCAGCCATAGTGGGCGGACGAGTTTCGCAGGCACCGGAGACTCGGTGCGGCCCGCGGAGCGGAACTGATCCGGCGGGATCAAGAGCATTGCTGCCAGAGCCGCGAAGGCAGCCACGAAATATGCAGCGCGCCAGCCGACTGTCAAGGCGATGATGGGAACAGCGAGTCCTCCGAGCGTGGTTGCCACCGGAATCGCTGATTGTTTGATGGCAAATCCCAGGCCGTAGCGCTTCGGGTTGACCTGTGCCGCCACGAGGGCGTTACCGGCGGGTTGGCCCAGGCTGTTGCCCGCACCTGCCAGGAGCATGGCGCCGCCTAGGAACCAAACCGTTGGAGAGACACAGGCGAGCAGTAACGCGGCGGCGCTGAAGGCGGAGGTGATGCGCAAGCTCCTCCGGACGCCGAGCCGACGCACTTGGCGACCTAGCGGTGCGCTTCCTGCCATCGAAGCGATGGCGAAGAGTGAGGCAAGAATTCCAACGGATGCTGCACTGATCTTGAGTTCACGGCCGATTTGCACCGCCATCGCACCGGTCAGGAACAGCGGGAGGACCGACATGAGGTTGACGCTGAGTGCTGCAACAACTGCGCGCCGGCCGGGGGTCACGGCGCCACCGTACGCCGACCTCGCCGGATAGGTGTTGCTAGTTTCTTGAGGGCCCTTCCGGGCTTGTGGGCGTTTTGGCGAGTCCCAATCGGACTTTCCGGGGCGGTATCTGAAAGACTCCCCGATCGGAACATGGTTTTCGCTTCGAAATGGGTGGTGGCATAGATGCGCAGTTACAAGCTCTTGGCCGTGACGGCTGCTGGGTTGCTAGCCCTGAGTGGGTGTGCGACTGCCGGTAGTGACACGCCGAACGCGCAGGAGGGCTCGGTTGTAAACGGCTGCAAGATTCAGCCGAACACCGACTGCAAGGGTGCGAAGCTTGCCGGCGCGGATCTGCATGACGCGAATCTGTCGGGTGCGAACCTGGAAGGCGCGGACCTTACTGGCACCAACCTGATGTCGTCGAACCTAACAAACGCGAACCTCAGTGGCGCGAAGGTTTGGTACACCGACCTTCAGAGCGCGGACCTGACCGGCGCCAAGACCACCGGTGCGGAATTCGCGAATGCGAACCTGATTCACGCGACCTGCCCCGACGGCTCTGAAGCCGTGAACAGTCAGTGCCCCAACGTCTAAATCGGCTAGCTAGCTAGACCGATCAGAATTCAGCTTCGCAGACAATCCGATGACGCTGGCCGATTAGGTCAGCCGCCGTACGGGCTCGGTCCGCCTTTGGGTGCGACGTGTTCCTCAGGTTCAACGCTGGCAACTGGCTCAAACGGCGAAGCCTCGGTGGACTTCTCCTCGTCACTCGGCTGCGCAGGCCGTGGGGCCGGTACACCTTCTGTCTGAACTGGTTCAGGTGCAGGTTCAGGCGTGACATCGGGGACAGGATCTGCCGCTGCCACGTCGAGGGGTTCGGCCGCCTCGACAGGTTGGGCGACCTCCACAGGTTCGGCGACCACAACAGGTTCCGCCGCCGGAACAGGTTCCGCCGCCGGAACAGGTTCCGCGACCGCAACAGGTTCGGCCGCCGGAACAGGCGCTGGGTTTGCGAGTGGGGCGAGGAATGCTTGGGCCTCATCAGCAACGATGCTTGCGCCAGCAGTGTTGAGGTGGATGTAGTCAGGTGACAGCAGAAGGCCCTCGCGCTCGGCGATTACGTCAAAGCTGCGCCCGATGATGAAGTGCTGACTCAGGGATCGAGCTCCGACGCGCCAATCGCCGGTAAATGGCTTTCCGTGGGTGGCGTCGGCCGACTCCAAATACGCAACCATCTGTTCGTAAACCGGAAGATAGGTTTCGCCCGTTGATTCGGCAACCGTTCGGATCGCCGCGTTCAAGGCACGAATGACGTCATTTGCTGGTGCGGAAATGTCCTGTCCGAGTGGGGGCAATGAGCACAGGCCGATTCGCGCACCGGTCCGTTCTGACAACTCAGAAACGCAGGCGAGCAGGTTGCGTTGGAAGTTCGCAACGGACGGCGGCTCGGTGTTACCGGTTTCCTTTTGCTTCTTCTTCGCCGCTGGACCGCTGGGGTTCAGTATTGCTTGCGCATCACTGGTGCCAACCAGAATCACGATGGCTTTCGGATGGCAAGCGATTACCGAGTCAAGGCGCTGAAGTATGTCGTCGGCGGTGTCGCTGTTCACCCCACCGTTGACGAATTCGAGTTGGGGGAGTCGTGCGCGCAGCATTTCGACGAAGTCGACACTCGCGCGCCCGCGGACGATGCTCGCCCCAAGGCAGACAACAACATCACCAATGTCGGAGTCCTTGCGGTCGAGGAAACCATCGATGTCGCCGGTTGCCCTTCCCTGGACCATCTTGGCTACGTAGGCCGCCGCTCCGGCGCTTGCCAGACCCAATCCTGCGGCAACTCCGGCGCCGCCTACCAACATCTTCTTCACAATGCTCCCGAAGTGGTCCAAGGGCGGTCGGTTCGTGTGACCACCACTTTCCTAGTAACGACCGTACTGCTTGGTGGCGGGATTCGCATGAAACCGATCCCGACCAGTCATCCCAGTGCGCGAATGGTGAGCCGCATGGCACTGCCAAGGGGCGAGTGGTTGACTTGAGGCAGAACATCGAACACAGGCGAAGATTGGATGGTGGAACCATGGATCCGCTCAAGAAAGCCAAGGAAGTTGCGGAGCACGTTGAAGGCGAAGTGCTTGAGGAAGTCGGCAAGCTGACGGGCAAGCACGACATCACATTCAAGGGGCAAGCCCTCGAGCACGGGGAGCACGTCGAACGAGCCGAGTATCACGGCAAGCCGGAGGCCGACTAGCCGCTAGCGAGCTCCGTGAGTTCGTTCCCCTGCAGCCGATAACCGACCCACTCCTCGAGTGGTGCTGCCCCCAGGCCTCGGTAGAAATCAACCGATGGTGTGTTCCAGTCGAGGACCGACCATTGCAGTCGTCGATACCCGCGTTCGAAGCAGATCTTGGCCAGGCTCGCGAGCAGTGCCCGTCCATAACCGTGCCCGCGCAGTTCTGGCCGAACGTAGATGTCTTCTACGTAGATGCCGTGGTGTCCTTCCCAGGTGGAGAAATTGAGGTGCCAAATGGCGGCACCCGCCAATCGCTTGGGGTCCGCGGGGTCAACCACTACGTGCGCCCATACATGCGGTTCGCGATCACTCGGGAAGAGTGCGTGGCGCAACATATCGGCCGTCGAGACCACGGCCTCGGGTTCGCGCTCATATTCGGCCAAGTCCACGACGAAGCCGAACAGTTGTGGCACGTCCTCTGGTCTGGCATTGCGTACGATCGGTTTGTCCACGCGCATGAGGATACGGTCTAGTTCACGTACGTCGGCATCCGCTTCTCAGGGTCGAGATTCGAACGAATCGCATCGGCGATCTGCTCTAACTCGCTGACCTGGTCACCGGAGAGTTGATCGAAGATCAATTCGCGAACCCGTGCCACGTGCCCGGGTGCAGCTTCTCGCACCAGAGTCATCCCCGCGTCGGTCAAAGTCGCGATGTTCGCTCGGCGATCATCTGCGCACTGTTGTCGGACTATCGATCCGCGTTCCTCGAGTCGCCGCGCGACGTGAGACAGCCGTGACAGAGATGAGTCATTGAGCGTCGCCAACTGACTCATCCGCAATGTTCTATCCGGCGCCTCCGAGAGCATCGCGAGGACGCCATATTCAAAGTTCGACAGATGCGAGTCATGCTGCAGCTGAGTATCAAGTGCGCCTGGAAGGAGCACAACAACAGCCATGAGTGCACGCCACGCCCGCTGTTCATCAACAGTGAGCCATTTCTGATCTTCGCTCATTACCCCACCCGAGTAACTTGACGCTTCAACTAAGTCCGTCTAACCTAGTCGATAGTTGACCGCTGATAGTGGAACACAAGGGGGACTGCGATGTCAGGCGAGGTTCAGGAACTTGGACACTTGGTCCTGTACGTCAGGGATTTGCAGCGATCCGTTGAGTTCTATCAGAATGTCCTCGGCTGGCCGCTGATCTCGCCGAGCGTTCCAGGAATGCCCGCGGCGGCTTTCTCTGGCGGTCGGACTCACCATGAATTGCTCCTGATCGAAGTTGGCCCAACTGCCGC
>DMNR01000091.1:15952-17736 GCA_003452655.1 Actinomycetota bacterium
CTGCGAGCTGCGTTGGCAAGGTTGGTCGAGGCCGACGTCCCGATCATCGGAGCCACAGATCACAACGTGACTCACAGCCTGTACATCTCGGACCCGGATGGAAATGAGATCGAGCTCTACATCGACGTCCCAGGCGTCGACTGGCGCAATGACCCGATGGCACTTCTGGCGCCGGCCCGTCCACTGTCGCTTTAGACCGCCGCAGGCGGCAGACTGGAGTCGTGCCGGTAACCATTGGTTTAGAACAATTCAAGCGAGTCCTCAGCAGACTGCCAGAGAACCCTCGGATCGTCGTGTCCGGCAACGCGGCGACGCCGACAGCCGCAATAGATGCCATTGATGAGACGCTCGCGAACGTCACGATTCATATGCTCAATGCGATCCACCCGTTGCCAAGGCGTGAGGGCGTCACGCTGGAGACAACGTTCGTGGGTCCAGGAATGCGCAATGCCCCGAACCTCTGCTACGTCCCAAGTCGGTTGTCGTTGGTACCCGTCCTGTTGCACCATTCGCTTCGACCCGACGCCGTCATCGTCCACGCATCGACACCCCGCAATGACGCGGTGAGCCTCGGCATCGAGGTCAACATCCTGCCTGCTGCGATCGAATCAGTTCGCTCACGTGGTGGCGTGGTGATCGCGATGGTCAATCCCCGAATGCCGTTCACGTTAGGTCACTCGCTGATGGACCTCAACGATATTGACTACTTGGTCGAAGTTGATGACGAGATCGCCGTCGTGCCAGTCGGGGAGGCGGATCCTCTGTCGCGGGCCATCGGTGATCAGATCAGCGAGTACATCCACTCCGGTTCCACGCTGCAATTGGGAATCGGTGGAGTTCCGGACGCGGTCCTCGGCGCGATCAAGGACGCACGTGACCTGCGGATCTGGTCTGAAACCATCAGTGACGGGGTTCTCGAACTCGAGCGTGCTGGCGCTTTGGATCCAGACGTGCCGGTCCGGCAGAGCTTCATGATGGGTTCGGACGAGCTTTATGCCTGGGCCGACAACAACCCGCGCATCTCAATGCTGCGTACCGAGCACTGCAATAGTCCCGCGTTGATTGCGCGAAACCACGCGATGACAAGCGTGAACGGGGCCCTTGAGGTCGACCTCCACGGCCAGTCCAATGCCAGTCGTGTGAAGGGGCACATTTACTCCGGGTTTGGAGGCTCGACGGACTTCATCGTCGGCGCGCTGCATTCTTCGGGTGGTCGGTCGTTCATGGCGCTGCCGTCGTGGCATCCCAAGGCGGATACTTCGACCATCGTCCCCGAGCTTGATGGCCCGGCGACCAGTTTTCAGCAGTCAGCCGTTGTGACGGAACAGGGAATTGCCTGGCTCTTTGGTGGCAGTGAGCGCGAGCAGGCCGAGCACCTTATCGAGCGAGCAGCACACCCGCGGGCAAGGGACTTTCTGCGCGAGGCGCTCGAAGGCATGCAGTTGAGTTAGTTTCTGTGCCAAAGGCAATTCGGCCGATAGTGTCGTATCCCGCGCTGATGGGGGTGTCGCGTTCTGCTGAGGGTGTGACATCGTCAGTGACATGACAGTTGATCGGCCTCAGGCTCGCGAATTCGACCTCATTGTGTACGGCGCCACCGGTTTNNGACCGCGGTCGTCACCACCGTCGGTCCATATCTCAAGTACGGGCTTGGCCTCGTGTCTGCTTGCGCCAAGGGCGGAACCCACTACGCCGACCTCACCGGGGAGACACTCTTCGTTCGCCAGATCATCGATGACTATGACGAGTTGGCGCGCAGCACAGGTGCTCGCATTGTGAATTCG
>DMNR01000400.1:0-4843 GCA_003452655.1 Actinomycetota bacterium
GGGGGTGTTGGAGCGGTGACGCGGTG
The DNA here is from genome assembly GCA_003452655.1 of Actinomycetota bacterium. GTDB lineage: Bacteria > Actinomycetota > Actinomycetes > S36-B12 > UBA10799 > UBA10799. The sequence goes on from DMNR01000400.1 coordinate 27, forward strand.
TTCGGCCATTCCGGAATCGTAGCCAGTCGCTTCGATCTTGTTCCCCCAAGTCTGGCTTGGCGGAACTAAGATCCACTCCATGCGATTTCCGTTCTCGGCAGCTGCCCCCGTCAAGCCCGTCATCCTGATTTCGATCGGCGCAGTCGCGCTCGCTGCAATACTCACTGCGTGCGGCAGCCCTTCGAGTGATGGTTCAACTGGGTCGCCGTCAGCAAGTCCGACCCCTTCGGCAACCTCAACGACATCGCCGTCCTCGAGTAGCACCATCGTTGGTACTTGGTCAGCTGACGCGGCCAACATCCTGAACTCCAATACTGCGAACGTCGGTGGTTCTGGCGGCCTTACGTGCACCGGTCGGATCGTCATGAAGTTCACCGAAGCAGGCAGTTTCACACGAGCGGGCCGCGTCAATTGCACTGTGGCCGGTACGAGCCGCGCGGGCGCAGTTGCGAGCGCAGGGACCTACACAACTTCCGGAGATACCTTGACGATCGGTGGCTACCGAAGCACGGGCTCCGTGCCGGATTCCTTTGGATCTGGTGCAGCGACGTACTCGGTGGCCGGGGACACCTTGACCATCACCTTCAACGGCGGGTCGGCGGGCACGATCACGCAGCAGTACCAACGGGCGTAGGCCCGCGACGTACTAACGCGTGGCGGGTGGCTGGTCGAGTAACTCCGGAATCCGGTGGATCTGCTCGAGGTCGGCGAGACTGAAGTCGATCGCGAGCAGCGACAGCAGTTGAAGGGGAAGTCCTAGCTCGGCCGCCGCTTGTAGTTTGTGGTGCCCGTCGAGCACGAAGTGAGTCAGCCCCCAATGCTGATAGAAGTCGCGAGTGCCGACGTTCATTGCTGGTCGACATACATCGAGAGTTGAAACGGCGACAGCCGTAGGTTCCCCAGAGTGCGCTAGTCGATTCGCCATTGCAGCAACCCGCGTCGGAACATTCCAAGTCGGCGGAACCATAGGCACCACAAACTCGTACAGGTGAGCGTTATCGGAGACCGCTGTTTCAAAGGTCCGGTAGTAGGGCGTCTGCGGGTATTGCGGTAGTCCCCAGAACCGTTCAACGTTCCACGTCGCTACTTGTTCGTCGGCGAAGTAGTCGCCAGGTTTCACGGGGTAGACGAGTCTTGGTTCGATGGTCGTCAGAAGTGGCTGGTATAGCCCGTTTGGCAAGAGCTCCGCAAAGGCCGAGACCACCTCAAGGTCGATGTCGGCGATGCCATCGGCCAGTTTGTCGGTGAGTTCGGGAATTGACAGCGTGCGGTTGGCCCCCTCAAGTCGTTTGAACAGGAACTGACACGTGCCACACCAGAAGCTCAACTCAAAGGCGGGCGTGTCCTCAACCCACAGAAAGCGCTGGCCTGCCCAAGCACCCTGGTTCGCCTCACCCTGTTTGAAGTTGAGCAAGGGCTCGGATTCGCGGCCCAACTGCATGGGTTCGCGGGTCTCGATCAACACGGCATCACCTACCGATCAGGAATCCGCGAATGACGTCGGCGACTTCGCCGGGCGCCTCGACGTGACTTGCGTGGCCGGTATCCAAGTACGTCAGGGTGGCACCGCGGATTCTAAGTGCGAGCGAGTCAGTTGCGGCTGGCCCGGCGACGAGGTCCTGTGACCCACCGATGACAAGTGTCGGTTGCCCAATGCCTGGCAGCAGGTCCGCCGAATTGAACGCGGTTAGCGCATCGAGCTGCGCGCGGTAGCTATGAATCGGCTGCGGGTACGGGTTGTTTGCAGCAGCGGAAATCAGCTCATCGATTCGACCGGGCGCGGCGAGGAAATCCCCTGCATAGATCCACGGAGAAAGGTTGCCGATGACATCCTCGAGTGAGGCTCCGTGTTTGAGCAATCCGTACACCGCCTCGAAGGCCAAGCGTGGGGCGGTGGGCAACACGGCGAAAGAGTTGAGCAGTACCAGGTGGCTCACCAGAGTCGGTTCTTCCAGTGCAACCAGTTGTGAGATCGCACCACCCATTGATTGCCCGACGATCGCTGTCTCGGAAACGTTGAGCTCACTGTGGACATGAATGAGGTCGGAGGCGAGATCCTCAAGCATGAACGACTCATCGAGATTGGGACTACGTCCAGCACCGCGATTGTCGATCAACAGCAGACTGAAGTCGTGCGCGAGTTCGTCAGCGACGAACTGCCAGGCTGAGCTGTCTTGGCCGAATCCGATCACCAAAGTGAGGTTCGGTCCGGACCCTCGGCGCTGCCAGTGAATCCCGCGCGAACTCCAACCATGTTCAACTCCGGCCGCCATCCCGCCACCATAGATCGGAAGGTGGCAGTCAAACTCTTCTTTGTGGTTCGTTTGGCGGACGAAGCTCCCTCTGAATCCCCGTGGCACCCATATCTACCAAGGCTCCAACGCGGTCTGAATCACCGCGCAACCAATGGCACATCATGGAGCCCATGGTGCTCGAACGGGTGGAGTTGTATGGCGTGTGGGCTTTCCAGGTGGGATGCCGAAAAGGCGCCGAAGCACTGAAGCTGCTCAGGCATCGGCAGATTCGCGGCCGATGGGTTCGTAGCCACGCTGGAGTCATCGTCGTTCGTCGACAACAGGATCCCGAGGCCCTTGCCCATGAAGTACGACTGGTTGTCCACGAGCGTGTGCTCCAGTGACCAGTTAGGGAACCCATGCGTCTTTCGCAGTTCTGCCACTGCGACTTCACTGCTTCGTCCTTCTGGTTGTTGAAGACTTCGTCATGGGGTTACACCGACTCGGAATAGGCGCATACTTGGGTAATGGCAGATAACGGAATCGCAACATGTCCATCGTGCGGCACTAAGAATCGGACACCCGTCGCGGCGACGGGTAAGCCACGGTGCGCCAAATGTCAGGCCGACTTACCTTGGCTAGTTCCGGCGGATGACTCGACCATCGCCGGTGCGCTCGACGCGTCGCCCGTGGTGATCCTGGACCTGTGGGCGCCGTGGTGTGGCCCGTGTCGGATGGTGACGCCGATTCTCGAGCAGCTGTCCGAGGAATACGCCGGGCGACTCAAAGTTGTCGCCGTCAACGTCGACGATTCACCAGGAGCTGCAGCGAAGTTCGATGCCCGAAGTATTCCCACCTTGGTGATTCTGGATCGTGGCGAGGTTGTGGAACGCATCATCGGAGCGCAACCCAAACCGGTCCTTGCTGCGGCGATAGATCGGGCGCTGGCAAGTCGCTAGTCCCAATCGCCGCCCTGGGCCGGCGCTCAATGGCGGTCGAGGCGTGCCTTCGGTTTGCGGCCCTGGATCCGGGTGCTGCTCAGAGCAGTGATCACTTCCTTGGCTGCATCGGCTGGCACCTCGACGGTCGTGAATCGTGCGGAGATGTCGATGGCCCCGACATCTGATCCGGACAGTCGCGTCTCATTCGCGATCGCACCGACGACGTCTTGTGGCCGCACTCCGGCATCCTTGCCGAGTCCGATGTAGATCCGCTTCTTGCCGACCCCAGACTTCCCGGTGTGCTTCTTGCCCGCATGCTTCTTGCCACCGAAGTCCTTGCGGTCATCCTTACCACCGAAGTCCTTGCGGTCATCGTCGCGGCGTTCACGCCCACGCGAGCTCTTGTCATCACGACCCCGTTTGCCATCGCGGCTCTTCTTCCCGCCGGAGGTCGTTGCGAATCCTGGCTGCGGGATCACTTCCTCATCGGCTTCGCCAACGGTATGCACGTGCGCCATTTTGATAGCGGCAAGCGCGACACGATCGAAGTCGAACTCTTCTGTCAATGAGCCCCAGACCCCGCGGTACTGATCAAGGTCGCCGTCTCGGCAGACCTGTTCGAGGGCAGTGCGGGTGAGCTCAAGTCGTCGAGAGCGCAGATCATCCGAGCTAGGCAGAGTGGCGATGCGGATCTTCTGTTTGGTGCTGCGTTCGATGGCGTTGAGTTGGCGACCCTCGCGTGGGTCAGCAATGGTGATTGCGACGCCTTCGCGCCCCCCTCGGCCAACACGGCCAATGCGGTGCACGTAGGACTCCGGGGCCGCGGGAACGTCGTAGTTGAAGACATGTGTGAGTTGTTCGACGTCGAGTCCGCGGGCAGCGACGTCGGTGGCGACCAGAAGGTCAGCGTTCCCGCTGCGGAGGCGCCCCATCACGCGGTCACGCTGCGCCTGATCCATGCCACCGTGCAAGGGCTCGGCGCGGTAGCCGCGTGCATTCAATGTCTCGGTGAGGTTGTCGACATCGGCACGGGTCCGGCAGAAAACCAATGCAGCCGTGGGAGCTTCGATGTCGAGAATCCGACCCAGGGCGGCGGCTTTGTACGGCCGGGCGACGATATAGGCCGTCTGGGCGATCGTGGGACGTTCCCCTTCGGGTACGACCTCGCGCGGGATCTCGATGCTCTGCGGATTCTGCAGGTGGCGTTCGGCGATCTTGATGATGCGCTTGGGCATGGTGGCCGAGAACATCACCGTCTGACGGTCGGCAGGAGCTGACGTCAAGATCGTGTCGATGTCTTCAGCGAACCCCATGTCGAGCATCTCGTCGGCCTCATCGAGGACAACGGTGTCGATGTCATTGAGCTTGAGGTAGCGGCGCTCGATCAGATCCATCGCGCGTCCAGGGGTGGCAACCACCACATCCACTCCGCGCTTGAGTGCTGAGACTTGGCGGCCTATCGGTTGGCCTCCAAATACGGGCAGCGTGCGAACCCCGTACGGACGTCCGTATCGATGTACAGCCTCGGCAACCTGCATGCAGAGCTCACGGGTCGGCGTGAGGACCAAGGCCGTTGGGAGCGCACCCTTGACGGCGTTGTCGGCCCCGGCGCGGCGATTGAGGATCGGCAGCGCGAAGGCGG
>DMNR01000400.1:4919-8113 GCA_003452655.1 Actinomycetota bacterium
TTACCGGTGCCTGTCGCGGCCTGGCAGAGCAGGTCGTATCCAGCGATCATCGCCGGGATTGCCTGTTGCTGGATCGGTGTTGGTGCCTCGTAACCCAACTCGGAAAGGCAGGCGGCCAACTCTGGCGCGATGCCCAGCGCGGCGAAGTCGTTGTCGTTGGTGCTCATGGCTCTCGTCTCTGTTCACGGTGCCGACGCTCGGGCCACTCGCGACCTCCATCCCACCACGCCTCGGCCGTCGGTGCACGGTTGGAGTTCCACAGATGGGCGCTGCGTCACAGCGACGAATGTGAGAATGGTGCGTCCCAATGCGGCACTCGCAGGAGAAATTCATCGGCATTGAGTTTGATAGGACAGTGTCCGGGTATAAGTTGCTCAGCGATTCCTCGCCGACCAAAGGAGATCCCATGTCCCGCGCTATTGGCCGCTTCGGCCTACTTGCTGCAGCCGCTGTCACCGGAGCCGTATTGGTCGGGGTAGCCGCGCCAGCAATGGCCGCCGACCACGCGCCAGCGAAGGCAAGTGCCATCGCCACCGCCGCCGCACCGGCCGCGGCCAATGGTGCGCCCGCAGCGAAGGGCCATCAACCGCCCAGCACCCGCAGTTCGAATCCCGACCGGCCCCAGATATTCGCGAAGTCAGTCATGCTCGCGGTGTACAACCGATCGGGACAAACCGTCAAGGTGTACGACGCGGACAAAGACCGCACCACCTCAGTCGCGCCCGGTGAGCGCGTCTACCTCAGGGGCAGCTCGTTCGCGGGACCAGACGTCGAAGGGTCGATGACCTTCGAGAATGGGATCAAGACGAACTTCTGGGCGAACAACCACGACATGTGGTGGCCAGGTGTTCAGTTCGACGATGACGACGTTTCGTACTCCGAATACGACAGGCACACCTACACGCCAGGAGACCACTCGATCACGGTGTCTCGCGATGCTGACTGGGACTACGTGTCATTCACAGTGCAGATCAACTACTAAGCCGCGTGGGCGTGCGCCGCGACCTGCGCGGAGAGCCGCTTGCGGAGGGCGAGCCATAACGGCAGGCCAAACACCAGCGGAACCAGGGCCATCAGCACAAATGCGAGCGCGGGCATCCCCAGGAAGAAACCGATTACCCCGGAAACGACAACTCCGCCGCCATTGCCGGCCAGCCAGACCGCCGACGTCGCCGTGCTAACGGCAGCACCCGCTCGCTCCTCGACCATCTCTAGGACGATCGGCAGGACCGACAGCAGCAAAAGTCCGAGGGCGGTCGCAACGATGTACCCCGTCCACTCTCCAGGCGCTGCCGCGAGCGCAAGGCACCCCACCATCGCGATCGCCAGCGCAGCGAAGATGAAGCTCAGTTGATTGGAGCGGCGCGCGGCAATCGGAGGCAGCACCGCCGCTCCAACGATGCCGGCAACGACCATCACCAGCAAGATCACTGCAGACGTGGCGGCGCTGACACCAGCAGGCTCGAGGAGCGCTTGCAACCAAGTTGTGAGTGCCACGAAGACGCCGAATCCGACAGCAACGACTCCGATCAGTAGGCGCATGACCGGATCTGTCCAGACAGTGCGCAGGGGGTGGCGTTGGGTCGATTCAATGCTGACTCCCTGCGCAACGTCCACGTCGGCCGCGTAGTGCCCAGGCTTTGCGAGGGCGATGGCCATTGCTAAGAACACGATCACCGAAAATACCGCCTGGATGATCAGCAGCAGCGAGATGTCATCTTCGAGAAGCGCGCCGGTGACGAATGCGATAAGCATGCCGATGAACAGTCCTGCAGTGCCCGCAGCGATGCCCGTCGCTCTGCTTCGGTGAGGGAGGTAATCGACGCAGACCTTGGTGATGGCACCCAACACCAGTGGTTGGCCAATCGCGATAACGATCTGCCCAATCGTCGCCCAACCGATGCTTGCCGTATCGATGATCCGCAGTAAGGCGCCACCGGCAGTCAGCGCCCCGCCGAGTAGCAGGAATGGGCGAAACCACCGATCCAGCAGCAGCCCGCAAGGGAGAGCCAGGACAACGTAGATCAGCGGGAAGATGATCGACAGGGTTCCGATGTAACCCTCGCTGACGCCGTAGAACGCCGCGGCTTGGGTTGTCACCGGTGCGTAAGTCAGCCACAGCAGCTGAGTCGCCGCACCAACCGCGGCGTAGCTCGCGATGGCGAACCAATTGCCGCGACCTGGGAGGTGGTGCCCAGCGCTGATGCTCATCTCAGCATGTCGTCGAGCCAGTCGAAGATGTACTCCTGCGCGACCTGTGGGCCAATTGGCTGGTCATGCAGTGAGGCTCCCTGTGCTGCGGTGAGATTGAGCAGCACTTTTTGTGAAGCTGGAACGTTTGTGAGGAAGTCGAAAGCCTGTCTGGGCTGGTCGCCGAAGAATTCGTCCCCTTGGTTCGCAGTGAGCATGGTCGGGATACGGATCTGCTTGTAGTCCGCCTCAAAATCGAACTTCAACATTTGTTCGACGAGTGCGTAGTAGTCGGAGATCGGCTTGCCCGCCCTGGCCTCCTCCTGCACCTGTCGGCTGAAGATCTCGCCTCGCTTGTACAGGACGAACTGCTGGGTTCGGGGCATTCCGGACCAACGCTTTAGGAATCCTTCATTGACCTCTGCCTGCACCTTTTCTTTCTCCGGTGCAGGAGCGCCTTGCGTCTTGCTGACAACCTCAACCGTCTCGGAGTCGGTCCACATCTTGGGCATGCTGTAAGCGGCGGGTTCGAGCACGACAGCGCTGAGCCCCTTGACCTTGGCGGCGGCATTCGCACACAACATTCCGCCGAACGAGACCCCGACGAGTGCGACCTTGCCAACCTCGGGCTGCTTGCGGACCCAACTCAGGACTGGCGCCACAACCTTGTCCCAGTCGGGGGTAAACGGAATCCCTCGCTTGAACAACAAGCTCATTTGACCCGGACCTTCGTACAGCGCCACGTTGTATCCGCGCTCGAGACCCGCGGTGACCCCGAACTGCATGGATTCCACGTTCTGGCCGTCGCTACCAGAACTGATGATCACCGTCGGCTTTTTGCCTGAACCACGTGCGGGGAAGAAGTAGACCGGTAGTGGCCCCCATTGCGATGGGACCTGTCCTCGCCGAACCGCAGGAGTGAACGTGTCGATGGCTGCGGACCACCGGTCTTGCGTCACCTGGTACGCCTGTTCCTCGCGGCCACCATTGCTTGTTCCGAGCAC
>DMNR01000402.1:0-157 GCA_003452655.1 Actinomycetota bacterium
TGGTCCCGATCCGGGACCTAATGACAGATGACCAGGCCGACAGTGTCTGGACCATGCTTCGCGGCGGGCTGAGTGCGTATCGGCGCAGCCTGCAGGACGACCGCAAGCACCTGCTTAGCGAATTCGAGGTCGTCGATGGCGCCCACAAGATCGTTGG
>DMNR01000402.1:360-2946 GCA_003452655.1 Actinomycetota bacterium
GCAGGTCAAGCAGTCGCAGCAGTCGGTACTCGAGCCCTACACCGCCCGCAGCAAGTACCGCAACCACGGACAACGCGTGGTGAATGGTCAACGCTTGCAACAAGCCTTCACGGACATCTTCCTTGGGTGGACGCGCGTGACGGGTCTCGACGGCCAAGTCCGGGACTTCTATGTTCGGCAATTGCGCGACGGGAAGGGGTCAGCCGACCTCGACCGCATGCCAGCAACGGGCATGGAAGTTTATGCCCGTCTATGCGGCTGGACTCTGGCGCGCGCGCATGCCCGTTCTGGCGATCGGATTGCGATCGCTAGCTACCTAGGTGCGGGCAGCACCTTTGAAGAGGCGATGGCAGTCTTCGCCGAGGCTTATGCCGACCAGAACGAAAAGGACTACGCAGAGTTGCTGAATGCGATCAAGTCAGGGCGAATTGAGGCTCAGACGGGCATCTAGGCGCCAAGTAGCCCAGAATCGCCAGAGTCCCGGCTCTCGCCGGGTGGTAAAGATCGGGTGAAAAATTGCCTCAGATGGGCTAAAGGATTGCTCGTTTCCGGCCGATGACTCCCCCAAGCACGTCGTTGAGCTCTGGAGGAAGCGTGACCACAGTCCTTGTTTGCGATGACGCACCTATGGCCCGCGAGGCTGTTCGCCGCGCATTAGCGGGCCTACCTGGCGTCGAGCGAGTGACTGCCGCGGGCAGCGGCGAAGAGGTCTTAGCGCGATACCCCCTCGAGCGCCCAGACCTGATCCTGATGGACGTTCGGATGCCCGGAATCGGCGGCGTTGAGGCAACTAGGAGGCTCGTCTCAGCTCATCCTGACGCGGCTATCGTGATGCTGACGATGGGTGAAGACGCAGAAGGAGTGGCTCGCGCAGTATCGGGCGGGGCCCGCGGCTACATCGCCAAGGACGCCTCTCGCGAAGAACTCGCAAGCGCAATGACTCTAGTTCTCGCGGCGGGTTCGGATATGCCCGGTCAGCGCGGCTCACGTACTCGCCCGGGTGGAGCTCCGCCAACGTTGACCGAGCGCGAACAACAGGTTCTTGACGGCATGAGTCGGGGACTTTCTAACGCCGGGATCGGCAAGGAACTCTTCTTGTCCGAAGACACTGTCAAAACTCACGCCCGCCGACTCTTCCGCAAGCTAGGCGCGGCAGACCGCGCACAGGCGGTCGCGCTCGGCTTCCGCTGGGGCTTCCTGCACTAAGCGCAGTGCGCCCTGGCAAGCATCTTTCTGGCAGGCTCCGCAATCGGATTCAACTCGAGTTCGTCACATATCAACACAGACTCCTCGAGCAGTTGGATCGCCTGACCGCGATCACCTACTCCAAGCGCGGAGACTCCGGCAAACAAAAGCGACTTCGCCCGGTGCCGCGGTGCTTGAGATCGATCGGCAACTCTCGCCGCGGTCAGTGAAACCTGGAGCGCCCGGTCCGCACGGTTCTCCATCAGTGAAATTTCCGCTTCGACCCAAGCCAGGCGGACTTGCTGGCGCCATTCGATCCGCGCGACTGATCTGGCCAATTCCCAATTGCGGCGGGCGTCGGACACGTCTAACTGACCGACCGAGTCGGCAGCCAGGCCGACATACGCATCGAATGCAGTCACCTCGTCGGAGATGAGCAACGCCTGCTCGTCGTGGCGCTGCGCTGCGGTGTGCTCATTCTGTTGACGAAGCGTGGAGGCAATGGTGGTATGCGCCAACGACGCCCAGTGCGTCGGCGTCGGCGGACCTGCCAAGAGGGGCGCCAAGACGTCCCAGGACTCGACAAACTTCCCGATTGACGAGTAACAAACGCCGAGGATCCAACGCGCCTGAGAGTGCTCGGCGAGGTCGACGGCTCGATCAACAGCAAGAGTGAGCGGAGCAATTCCGGGACCTGGAGCTCCATGGAAAGCGAATTCATTTCCGATGTTGATAAGCGAGGTGACGGGCAGACCTCTGTAATCCGTCTGACTCCTCGCCTCGTGCACGAAGCGAACACTAGCGGGATTCCTCACTCAGATCGCGAACCTGCACCATGACATGCGTAAACCCCCGTCGTGTCGGGGTTACTGGTCGGACTTCCTGCCCAGTTACCCCGACACGACGGGGGTTTACGTTAAGCGATGCTTCGACTAGTGGCTGTGCGAGTGACCACCGTGTGAGTGACCATGGCCATGATCGTCATCTTCGTCCTCTTCAGGCTTCTCAACAACGAGGGCCTCTGTCGTGAGCAGCATGCCCGCAATGGACGCAGCGTGCTCCAATGCCGAGCGGGTCACCTTGACGGGATCGATAACTCCCTGCGCAACAAGGTCCCCGTACTCGCCGGTGGCAGCGTTGTAACCGTTGCCTGGACCGAGTTCGCGAACCTTGGCGACGATGACCTGGCCCGGTTCACCGGCGTTCTCGGCGATCCAGCGCAGCGGCTCGACGGCAGAACGACGAACGATGCCAACTCCGGTCGCTGCGTCACCCTCAAGACCGAGGTTGTCATCGAGAACCGCGATCGCATGCACGAGGGCAGACCCGCCACCGGCGACAATTCCCTCTTCGATTGCAGCGCGAGTCGCCGAGACAGCATCTTCGATGCGGTGCTTCTTC
>DMNR01000402.1:2996-3344 GCA_003452655.1 Actinomycetota bacterium
TGCAGCTTCTCGCGATCCCAGTCGCTGTCGCTGTTTTCAATCTCGGAACGAATCAGTGCCACACGGTCGGCAACTGCTTGGTGATCACCGCCACCGTCAACAACGGTGGTGTTGTCTTTGGTGACAACGACGCGACGTGCGGAACCGAGAACCTCGGGACCGACCTGGTCGAGCTTCAGTCCGATTTCCGCCGCCACAACCTGAGCGCCCGTGAGGATCGCGAGGTCTTCAAGAATTGCCTTGCGACGATCGCCGAATGCCGGAGCCTTGACTGCACAGGACGAGAACGTCCCGCGGATGCGGTTCACAACCAGGGTCGACAGTGCCTCACCATCGACATCTTCGGCG
>DMNR01000064.1:0-1677 GCA_003452655.1 Actinomycetota bacterium
CTCGGGCAAATGAACTGTGGCACGGGCCAGGTAATCAGCAACGGGAACGCCGGTATCAACAGCGATTGGACTTACGTCAACGGAACGAACGCGTGCTTCGTCGCGGGGGCAAACGGCGGGTGAATGAAACGTCGTTGCCGACCTTAGTCCCGGACCTTCGAGCCACCCGTCGACTCCCGAACCACCAATTCGTGGGGCAACGTAACTGATTCAAATTGACCACTTGCCAGCCCGCGATGAACTGCCTCTGCGACCAGCCGACCTGACTCATAACCCTTGAGCCACATTGTCGTTACCGCCGGAGAGAAGGCGGCGGTGAAATCCGCCTCGGACAGGGAGCACAACAGCACGTCGCCAGGAATCGACTTCCCGGCTCTGGTCACAGCTTCAATCGTGCCCCCGACGTTGGTGCCGATGGTGAGAATCGAGTCAACCCCGCCCGCCACCGCCGCTTCGACAGCTTGGGAGGATGCTCCCACGACGGTCGCTTCGAGCCCGTGAGCTTCGGCGCATTTGTACAGTCGATCAAGCACTGAATCCACGGTAGGAATTGGTGTTTCCGATGCCATCAATGCCAACCGGGTAGCTCCCCTTTGCCGCAGATGTTCGATGACTTCCTCAATGAAAGCGCCATAGTCATGACTGACGGTTGCGACGACGTTCTGGGCAGTGTCTGAGCCCGCGATGATCGGCATACCAAACGGCAGGGAATCAGCAAGTTGCTCCACGAGGTCAGCCAGAACTAACAGCACCTCAACTGGGGCTCGGTACAGAGGGTCCAAGTTTTCTCGAGAAACAAGAACCACGCCTATCCCGGCGGAATTCAGTTCCACAACAAACCCGTCGAGAAAGCGCGGCCAAAACAACTTGGGATTTAGCGGGTCGGCAGCAAACGCTGCAGACTCAAGCACGGCGCCGACGAGTTGCCCGCCTCCCTCGCGAAGTGAGGAAGCACCAGGGTTCTTGCGGTAGCCAAGCCTTCGCGCCACCGCTACGACATGATCCCGGGTCTGTTGGTTCACCCGACCAGTTCCGCGCAACGATGCGGAGGCGGTAGTGATCGAGACATTCGCTGCCCGAGCAACATGGGCAAGCGTCGGTCGAGGTTTCGCACTCACGTGATCAATAGTGCAGCAAACGACCCTTCCAAGCCCCGCCGAGGCGCTGGCTGCTCGACCTACTTCCAGCACCTCATCACCATTGGCTTTGCCCTATCGTCAACCGCGGTAGCAGCGCATCTGATCGGAGCAAAGTCATGGGACCGGTTTCGCGTTGGGCGGTCAATCGCCCGTGGCAGGCGATCATCGCTTGGGTGGTCTTGCTGTTCGTCGTCGGTTTCGGTGTCTTGACCCATGCCGGTGAGTACAACGACTCGTTCACCCTTCCGAATACCGAGTCGGCCAAGGCGCAGCAATTGCTGCAGGAGAACTTCGGCTCGAAGACCAATAATTCATCGGTACAAGTGTTGTTCACATCCGGCAACCAACTGCTTGACAATCCCGTTGAGAAGGCCGCCGTCGAACGAATGACGAGCGAAATCAAGGCCATCAAATCGGTTGGGAGCGTGCAGTCGCCATACGACTACAAGAACCCACTGGAAGCCGTTGGCCTGGGCCTGGTCAACGTGACGGGGACCATCGGGAAGGTCAACGTCGAGTTCGATGTCCCCGACGCGGA
>DMNR01000064.1:1748-2876 GCA_003452655.1 Actinomycetota bacterium
TCGGCAGCCCAAACTGACCCACCCATCAGCGAAATCGTCGGCATCATCGCCGCAATCATCATCATGCTGATCATGTTCGGCGCTGTTGTAGCTGCCGGTTTGCCACTTCTCACAGCTTTGATCGGTCTCGGAGTTGGCCTGTCGCTTCTGACCATTGCTGCGAATTTCGTCAACACCGCGAGCTTCGCGCCGAGCCTGGCGACCATGATCGGTCTCGGTGTCGGCTTCGACTACTCGCTGTTCCTGCTGAATCGCTACCGTCAGGCAATTCTCGACGGTTCGGAGCACAAGGAGGCAGCACTCATTGCCGTCGGCACCGCTGGACGAGCGATCGTCTTCGCAGCGTTGACTGTGATCATCGCGCTGTCAGGACTCTTCGTCCTTGGGTTGAGCTTCCTTAATGGATTGGCCGTCGGCGCCGCTGTCACGGTCATTTCGGTGATGATCACCGCCGTTACCCTGCTTCCCGCAATGATCTCATTGCTTGGCCAGAAGGTCTTCGCTGGAAAAATGCCTTGGGCGCGCAAGCCTCCGAAGGCCGACCGCGGGCGTCGGTTCCGCAGTTACGCCAGTTTCGTCGAGAAGCGTCGTTGGCCGGTGACCATCGTCGCGCTACTCGTTATGGCAATCCTCGCGATACCTGCCGCATCACTTCGTGAGGGCTTCCCTGACGCGGGCTCGAACCCACAAGGTGACACCCAACGAATCGCCTATGACCTGACTACCACTGCCTTCGGGTCGGGAGCGAACGGACCATTCATCGTTGTTGCTCAACTCCCGAGTGCAGCGGACCTCCCCCAGGCTGAAGCACTGTCGAAAGCCATTGGCAAGGCACCCGACGTGGCGATTGTGTCGCCGGTAACTGCCGGCTCCAAGCTGATCAGCGCGGACGGCAAGACGGTGCTTATCACTGTTATCCCGAAGTCTGGGCCACAGGATCAGGCAACCACGAACTTGCTAACCACTTTGCGAGACACGACGATTCCGCAAGCTCTGGCAGGGACAGGAATTTCGGCCTACGTCGGCGGAGCGACGGCAACGGCCGTCGACTTCTCCACCGTACTGAAGGACAAGCTGCCGTCCTTCCTGCTCGTGGTCGTCTGCCTCGGATTCCTCGTTCTGATGGTG
>DMNR01000064.1:3006-4342 GCA_003452655.1 Actinomycetota bacterium
GCCGAGGCCGGACCGATTTTGCCGTTCCTTCCAGTGATGCTGTTTGCGATCCTCTTCGGACTTTCCATGGATTACCAGGTGTTCATCGTTAGTCGCATGCAGGAGGAGTGGGAACACCACAAGGACAACAAGGTCGCGGTCCGTGTGGGCCTCGGCGGTTCAGGTCTGGTGGTGGTTGCGGCCGCCGCGATCATGTTCTGCGTCTTCATGTCATTCGTATTCCAGTCCAACAGCACCATCAAGTTGTTCGGTCTCTCGCTCGCCGTCGCGATTGCGCTCGACGCCTTTGTGGTGCGCCTCGCTCTCATCCCAGCTCTGATGACGCTCTTTGGGAAGGCCAACTGGTACGTCCCCGGCTGGCTCGGCAAGATCCTTCCCAAGGTCAGTGTCGAAGGGCCGCCGAGTAGCGGTGCAGCAAACGACGCGTTGAACCCGGAGCGCCCGTCGTAGGTCTTGTTGCCGGAGTTCTGTGCCTCGCTGTATTTGGTGGCTAGCCGAATTTGGTTCGTGGCTCCCGATGTCCGTGTGGGTTGTTCGATTGAGTGACCAGGGCTGCTCTCGACCAGGAACCAGTGTGTAAATAGTTCTTTGTTTGCAGCGTGTTTTGGCTGCTGGGGTCTTGTGTGACGGGTGTGATGTCGGTACGATTCGTACAAACGTTCGAATCACTTCTTTGAGGCAGTGATCAGTCGCCGATGCTAATGGTCCCGGGGAAAGGGGGGTGTTTTGTCGTGACGATTCAGATGCTTTCACCTGTCACGCTCGACGACGTGGATTTGATCGTGGACGCATTGCTGGACCAGGCACAACACCTGTCCGGTGCCGATGCCTCCACGCAGTTGGCCCGGGTCACCGCGTCGGCGGCCAAGCTCAGCGCGTACCGGGTGTCGCTGGTGGCGAAGATCCAGTCGAGTCAGGTATGGCGAGATACCGATCCCAATGCCACACCGGCTTCGTTCCTGCGCCAGGAGCACGTCGTCGATCAACGCGAAGCCAAAGCAGACCTGCGGGCAGCAGAATCCTTCGGACGTTTCCCCGACCTTGAACGGGCCTGCCGTGACGGCTTACTGTCCCGGGAGAAGATGGATCTGATCGTGAGCATCGGGCTACGCACCCGCGAACGCGAGGCCGTGTTCGGCGAGTTCGTGGCCTTGTTCGTCGACATCGCGCAACGGTTAACACTGTCCCAGTTGCGCCGATCCATGGACATGTGGGCCGACCAAGTCGATCCGGTCACACTCGCCGGGGATGATCATGATGCTCATCAGCGACGCGAACTACACCTGCACCACCTTGGTGATGGAATCAAGCTCGATGCCTTCTTCGGCAAGGAACA
>DMNR01000393.1 GCA_003452655.1 Actinomycetota bacterium
ATAAGAGACAGCCCCTGGGCCGTCGAGCCGATGGCGGCCTTGAGATTTTCTACTTCCCAGTCGATGTCGAACGACTCGATGATCATGGCCTGTGGGTCAATGATCAGCTTATCGAAGGGGATCGTCAGGTCGGCGATCTCGCGCAAGACCTGTTGAAGGCTGATCACCGCCCCAGCGCCGAGGACCAGCATCGCATCGCGGTTGCCCAACGCGCCGGACGGCAGCTGCCTGAACGTGTACGGGTCTTCGCCTGGGCGAAAGACCTTGTGGCCGGCGTTGGGTCCGCCGACGCGGACCAGGACGTCGTACTCGGGCGCTAGGTAGTGGGCGATGTTGCCCTTTCCTTCGCTGCCGTACTGACCCCCGATGAGGACGTCGATAATGGGGAATGCTGTTACGGGGCGTTGAATCTCGACTCTCGCCATGACTCGGGCGAAGACGTCACTCGCGCTGCAACGGTCGGTATCGATCACGACATCGGCCAACTTCTCCAGCGACTTGACGTGCTTCTCGGACCAGGTCTTGGCGAGCTCGCGATAGGCCGCCACAGTCCCAGTGGTCGCCTTGCTGGCATGCCGCTTGTCGAGTTCCTCTTTGCCGGCGTCAAGATGGACATGCGTGACCGACCAACCGCTTTGTCGCAGGTAGAGGACCTGTTCGGGGATACGCACTGCGTCGACGACGACGAGCGAAGGCGGGTCGTCATTCATGACCCTCTTGTTAAGGGCCTCGGATAACCAGCGGCCACCGGTTTCCCGGTCCAGCCGTCGCCCCGCCCGCTGCAATGCGCCCCGGGTTCGTACGGTGGCTGGGGACCTCTCGCAGATCAGGTCCTTCGATTTGATGAGCGTGGCTCCGCCATTGGCAGCAAGTGCCGCCGCGAGGGTCGACTTCCCAGCGCAGACCCTCCCTGACAGAACGATCACTCGCGGTTTCATTCGTTCCTTTTTGTCTGCCTTCCCAGAGCAAAGCTAGGTCGGTAGCGAGTAGACCGTCGTCGGCACACCCTTGTCTACCAGCTCATCCTTGATCAATTCCTTGACCACGTCCCAACTGGCGCCTCCATGGCCCGTGCCGATCCGCGGCATGTGGACCGTGGCTCCCAGGGCTGTCGCGCGTTCCCGGATCTCTGCCAAGCATTGGGCTAACGCGGCATACCGAAGCCTTTGAGTTGCCGAAGGGCCGATCCCGTGTTGTGCGACCATGTGCGCGATAGTGATGTCGCCGTCAATCGGAGTGAGGAACACTTCGCCCAGTACCGGCGCGCGGTGTCGGTCGATGGTCTCGCGCTTGAACTGCTCCCAGGCGTCCGGGAACGATCGCCGGACCTTCGCCGCGAACCCACCTCCGCCCCACATCTTTGGCGTGTTCGGTACGACATGCGCAACCAACTTGGGGCCCTTCCCGCGAGGGCTCAGCGCGTCGCCGCTGACCTCAACCAGTTCCGATCCACTTCGCTTAAGCGTGCTCTGCGCCAAGAGAATGCCAACAACCCTCGGCGTGACAGCTCCAGGGTACGGGGAAAGGCCGACACACTCGACATGCACTGCGTTTGCGCCCCAGGTCTCGGAGCGGACCGCCGTGTAGCCGATCGCATTGGCCTCTTCGATGACGCTCCCTGCAGGTACACGCTGACCAGTCGAAATTGGACTGCTCCAGCCCGGCGCGGGGATCACGTAGTCAACGTGGTAGTGACCGTCGGCATGCTTGGACGCACAGAAGGCAGCACTCTGCGCCCGAGCCAACTTGATGATTCGGATCAGGCACGCTTCGACCGACACGTCGAAGCGCCTTCGAAGCTCCATCACCGCACTGATCGATAGCTGAGTGCCCGCGAAGTTCGGGAAGCTGCCCAGCGGCATCAGCAGCTCTGCAGCGCCGATGTTGCAGAGCACCTCCAGCTGCCAGTTGTCCGCGGCCGGCGCCGGCGTGGCCCCGCGGTTGCGCACCTCGGCGGCACAGTCGGGGAACAGCGAGTGCGCAATCTCGTGCGCGATCGAGAAGCGGAGGCGTCCGCGAGGACGCATCGGGTTGTACTCGAGGACCAAAGTTCCGTCGTGCATCGGAACCATCCGCGCATCGGGGATGTCGCCGCGTGCCTCAATGGGAATCCTTAGCCACTGCGCCAACGCAAGCGGGTCGAACGGCGGACCATCCCATCCGTCATCCATCGCCTTCAACGCCAGGGCCCGCGCCTTCCCTTCCATGACCTCCACCGGATCCTTCTGGTCGGCGAACGCCACGACGGACTCATTGGTCCACTGAAACTGTCTCGCCATCAGGGTCCAGGTGGAAAACGGAGCAGGGTTGCGGGAGAGTTTCGTTGCGTTCGGACAGTGTAGCCGATGCCCAGTGACGAGCCCCCAATCGGCGCCTCCTTTCATCCTGCAAAGATGCCGAGCCTCGCAAGCTTTCCGTGCAGCGCACGCACCCGCTCGTCGGGCGAAGTGTGTAACTCATCGACCGGGGTCCAACGGGCTGCGGTCACCTCGGAGAGGTCGGCGACAAGAACATCATCGTCCGATGCCACAGCCAGGAACCGGAAGTCGTGATGGACGTGCGGCCCTTCGTCCTTCTCAGGCCGCGCAGGAATGGGATGGGTGTCGACATCGACGGGCAGTCCGAACTCCACTGTCCACGGGTGCGGCGCAATGATCCGGACGCCCGTCTCCTCGGATGTCTCCCTGACCGCTGAGTCCCACAGTGAGCCCGGCGACTCGTAGTGACCTCCCGGTGGGAGCCAGTTTCGAAATATCCGGTGGTGGATAAGCAGGACCTTGTCCCTCCTTGCATTTAAGATCGTTGCACTCGTCGTCACGTGACCTCGCATGTTCGAACGAATCGAGACGTCTTCGCCCGCCGCAAGCTGGGCAAGAAGGGTCTCGTGTCGAATGGCCTCCTCAGGAAACCTGGTGTGGTAGGCACGCAGGATGGCAAGCAGATCTGCACTGAAGCGCCGAAGCGTCTGACTGTTGGCATCTCGCGGAGTGCACTGCATTCGCACATGGTAGCGACCAAGGTCGGCAACCGCTGCAATGCGGCCGACGCCCCCACTTTGCCAAATCACGGCGGTGTATCGAGAAGCGGCGGCTCAAGGCAGAGATGCCCAACGCCTACACGGCACCCCCCGCTCTGCAGGTCCATTTGGGCGCCATTTCCGCATAGACCGCACCGCCCTGCCCGCTGAACATCCCCCTTGCAGCCAGGCAGCGAGGCGACAT
>DMNR01000383.1 GCA_003452655.1 Actinomycetota bacterium
CTACACCAAGGGCTACAAGTTCTCCACCTATGCGACCTGGTGGATCCGCCAGGCGATCACACGTGCGATGGCCGACCAGGCACGCACAATTCGCATCCCCGTGCACATGGTCGAGGTCATCAACAAGTTGGCCCGCGTGCAACGGCAGATGCTGCAGGATCTTGGTCGGGAGCCAACGCCTGAAGAGCTTGCCAAGGAACTCGATATGACGCCAGAGAAGGTCGTCGAGGTCCAGAAGTACGGACGCGAACCGATTTCGCTGCACACTCCGCTCGGTGAAGATGGTGACAGCGAATTCGGTGACCTCATTGAGGATTCCGAAGCGATCGTTCCCAGTGACGCAGTTAGCTTCACCCTGCTCCAAGAACAGTTGGAGTCGGTGCTGGACACCTTGTCGGAACGTGAAGCTGGTGTCGTGCGCATGCGATTTGGATTGACCGACGGCCAGCCGAAGACCCTCGACGAAATCGGCAAGGTCTATGGCGTGACGCGTGAGCGAATCCGTCAGATTGAGTCCAAGACCATGTCCAAGCTTCGTCATCCATCCCGTTCGCAGGTCCTGCGCGACTACCTCGACTAGTCGATCACGTGGGTTTCCAGTACGTCGATTCGCAGCAGCGTGGCCACGTCACCCATGTGACGATGCGCAACACGGTGAAGCACAATGCTTTCAACGCCGTCATGTCGGCTGAGTTGGTTGAAGCCCTCAACCACGCGGAGACTGCTGGATCGCGCGCCGTCATCCTTCGGGCGGAACCTGGCGTGAAGGTGTGGTCTGCAGGGCACGACATCTCCGAACTTCCCGTCGGCGATGACGATCCGCTGAAGTGGACGAACACGCTGGCCGCGATGATGGAAGATGTCGCTGCCTGTGCGTTGCCACTGATCGTCGGCATCGAAGGCGGCGTGTGGGGCGGTGCCTGCGAACTAGCGATGGCTGCGGACATTGTGGTCGCACTCGAAAGCACGACATTCGCGATCACCCCGGCAAAGCTGGGCGTGGCATACAGCTCAGCTGGAATCTCACGGTTCCTCGCGGCCTTACCCGTGCACGTCGTCAAGGAGATGTTCTTCACCGCAACTCCATTGAGCGCGCACCGGGCGTATGACTTGGGGTTGGTGAACCATTTGGTTCCGAACGAGCAGCGAATGGCCGCCGTCTGTTCTCAGCTGGCAGACAGAATCGTCGACCTGGCACCCCTGACAATTCGTTCGGTGAAGGCGGAGGTCCAAGCGATAACCTTGCCCGCCCATACGACCGATCAGTCAGCGCACCTTGAGGCGCTACGAACGGCCGCTTGGGCGAGCGAGGACTATCAAGAGGGAATCCGGGCATTCGAGCAAAGACGTACCCCGGAGTTCAAGGGAATCTAGTCACGCTGACGCATCGTCGACGTGATGCTAAAAACTATTCAGCGGGCTGTGGTGCGTTCACCGCGTCGAGGCGTTCACTCTCGTCGTCGATGCGGGCCGCCAGCGGCCGCAACGCGTCGAGGTGCTTGCGCGCATGGTGGCTGCAGAAGAGCAGTTCACCGCCGGATTGCATCACAACACGAACATATGCGGTTGCGCCGCAACGATCGCAACGATCTGCGGCCGTCAATGGAGCGGCGGGCGCCAAGGTTGGCGTCATCTGTCCACCTCCTGTAACCGGGTACTGCTCACGTAGCACTACTGTGCAGTACTAGTAACAGTCTCGCATCTCGATTTACTTCCCGATAACTGACTATCAGTAGTTCGCTGTGGGCGTACAGGCCTGAATAGTGATCAGGGCCTCATTCTTTCGGTCCGAAATCGCGACTCGCGCGGTTCTGACGCTTGACGTGAGAACCACTGCGGTGAGCCAAACGAGTCACGAACACGGCAGTAGGTAACGTTTGCTGTCGTGGCAGCCAAGACGCAGGACTACACCGCGCGCAACCTTTCGGTGCTAGAAGGCCTGGAAGCGGTACGAAAGCGCCCAGGTATGTACATCGGGTCAACGGACTCCAGAGGGCTGATGCATTGCCTCTGGGAGATCATCGATAACTCGGTTGATGAAGCTCTTGCGGGCCACTGCACGCTCATCACGGTGTTACTCCATTCGGATGGCTCCGTCGAGGTTCAAGACAATGGGCGAGGAATTCCGATCGATACCGAACGCAAGAGTCGGCTGTCCGGGCTCGAGTTGGTCATGACCAAACTTCACGCCGGGGGAAAGTTCGGCGGCGGCTCCTACACCGCGTCAGGTGGATTGCACGGCGTGGGTGCAAGCGTCGTCAACGCCCTGTCGGTTCGCCTCGACGCGCAGGTAGATCGGGGTGGAAAGACTCATGGTGCATCGTTTCGTCGAGGGGTAACCGGGATATTCGATGGCGAGGGGCCAGAAGCGGAGTTTACGAAGAAGGCCGGACTCCACGTGCTGGGAACAGCGCCTCGGCGACGTACGGGCACTCGCATTCGTTGGTGGCCGGATCCGCAGGTATTCACGTCCGACACTGAGATCTCGTATGACAAGTTGATCGCTCGCGCCAAGCAGACAGCATTCCTCGTCCCGACCTTGACGATTACCGTCATTGACCAAAGAACTGATGAACCACGCGAGGAGTCATTTCACTTCACGGGCGGGATCACCGAGTTCGCTGACAGTTTGTCCTCCGGTGAGCCGGTCACCAATGTCATTCGACTAACCGGCGTGGGTCACTTCCACGAAACGGTCCCGGTGCTCGATGCCAAGGGTCACATGCATTCGCAAGAAGTCGAACGCGAGCTAGGTGTCGATATCGCACTGCGGTGGAACGACAACTACGACACCACAGTGAAGTCCTTCGTTAACGTCATCGCTACCCCGAGCGGTGGGACTCACGTTGCTGGATTCGAGCGGTCGATCACCAAGGTCCTCAACGAACAACTCCGGGCGGCGAAGGTTCTGAAGGCGAGCGAGGACAACGTCATCAAGGATGACGTATTGGAGGGGATGACAGCGGTCATCACCGTGCGCGTGCCTGAGCCGCAGTTCGAGGGTCAGACCAAAGAAGTCCTGGGGACGCCAGCGGCCTCGAGGATCGTTGCGAGCGTCGTGTCGAAACAACTCGGCACCTGGTTCGCGACACCACCGCGTGGCTCAAAGGCCTACGCGCGAGCTGCGCTGGACAAGGTCGCCAACGCGTCGCGTGTTCGCTTGGCAGCTCGCCAGCAACGAGACGTTGCTCGACGCAAAACTGCTCTGGAATCTTCAGCCCTCCCCGCGAAACTCGTGGACTGCCGCAGTGGCAGCAACCAGGACAGCGAGCTATTCATCGTCGAGGGAGACTCTGCGCTGGGGACCGCGAAGCTGGCACGGAACTCTGCAACTCAAGCGTTGTTGCCGATTCGCGGCAAGATCCTGAACGTGCAGAAGGCCGGGGTGGCCGACATGCTCAAGAACGCAGAGTGTGCGGCGATCATCCAGGTTATCGGGGCTGGATCGGGTCGTACTTTTGACCTCGAGGCCGTTCGCTACGGAAAGATCATTTTGATGGCGGATGCGGACGTCGACGGCGCGCATATCCGCTGTCTACTGCTCACGCTTGTGCACCGCTATATGCGGCCGTTGCTTGAGGCTGGTCGAGTATTTGCCGCAGTGCCACCGCTTCATCGAATTGAGGTCAGCGGTCGGGGCGGGAAGGCCGGGGAGGTTATCTATACCTACAGCGACGATGAGATGCGCCAGACTGTGGCACGGCTTCGCGACGAGGGTCGCAACGTGAAGGACCCGGTTCAGCGCTTTAAGGGACTCGGTGAGATGGACTCGAAGCAACTGCGCGAAACAACCATGGACCCGAGAGCGCGCCTACTTCGCCGAGTCACGGCAACAGACGTTGACGCAGCGACGGCGGTCTTCGATCTGCTGATGGGCAGTGAGGTTGCTCCGCGCAAAGACTTCATCGTGGCCGGGGCGGCCGATCTCGATCGTGACCGGATTGATGTGTAGGTAGCGTTCAGGTCAGGCCGCGGCTTGGTCTTCCTGAGTCGGTGGGGCAATCCGCCCGGTGGGCGTACTTGGATAGAGCGCAGCGAAGGCGCACGTGAGCCAGACACCGATGAAGCCCTTGTAGATCCAACCTGCCACAGCCACGACCTTGGGCGAAAGTGTGATCGATCCGAGCGAGTCCGGTCAGCGGAACGGAGAATCCCTAGGCACGCTCGTGCCTGCCGGAGTCTGATCCCGACGGCACGCCAGTGGCAGCGTCCAGCTTGGAGCTCATGACTTCGTTGCATTCTGAGCATTGACGGCCTCTGCGGAACCCTGAAAGATCGTCTGCCCGCCAACCTTCAGAACGAAGG
>DMNR01000422.1 GCA_003452655.1 Actinomycetota bacterium
ATCCTTGATGTGGTCTACAACCACACAGCCGAGGGCAATCAGCTCGGCCCCACCTTGAGCTTCCGCGGTATCGCCAACGAGTCGTACTACAAGCTTGGTGCCGAAGACCCGCGCTACTACGCGGACTACACCGGCTGCGGAAACACGCTCAATGCCTCCGCACCCAAGGTGCTGCAATTGATCATGGACTCGCTGCGCTACTGGGTTGAGGAGATGCACGTCGACGGGTTCCGATTCGATTTGGCCAGCGCCCTTGCTCGGTCATTCCACGACGTCGACATGTTGTCCGCCTTCCTTACGACGATGAGTCAAGATCCCGTTCTGCGTCAGGTCAAACTGATCGCTGAACCGTGGGACGTGGGCTCCGGCGGTTACCAGGTAGGCGAATTCCCGCCGCTGTGGACCGAATGGAACGACAAGTACCGCGACTGCATGCGCGATTGGTGGCGCAGCGAGGTGGGAGTCGGTGAGCTTGGTTGGCGCATGTCCGGCTCGGCCGACCTGTACTCCTCCGAAGGTCGTCGGCCGTATTCGTCGATCAACTTCGTGACCGCGCATGACGGGTTCACCTTGCGCGACCTGGTGACGTACCAAGAGAAGCACAACGAGGCCAACGGCGAAGACAACCGCGACGGCAACAGCCACAACCGCGCATGGAACTCCGGCATCGAGGGTGAAACAGACGACGCGGGAATCATTGAACTACGTCGACGTCGGATTCGCGATTTCCTCACGACCTTGCTGCTTGCTAGTGGAACTCCGATGCTGGTTGCCGGGGACGAGATGGGGCGGACCCAGCGCGGGAACAACAACGCGTACTGCCAAGACAACGACATCTCGTGGATCGACTGGGAACTCGAGGATTGGCAACGGGAGTTGTTCGAGTTCACGCGCACGCTGTTGACCATCCGCCGCGAGCACCGGGTGTTTCGGCAGCGGTACTTCTTCCAAGGCGAGCCCGTTCGTGAAGGCGGACCCGAGGACCTCGCATGGTTCTCGCCTGACGGCCAACTGACCTCTGGCGAAACCTGGGGAGCTGCAGACACCCGAGCCATTGGGATGTATCTGGCCGGGAACCTCCGATCTCGGACCTCCGATGGACGCCCGCAACACGATTCGTCGTTCCTGCTGCTTTTGAACTCAGGCCACGAGGGCGTGGACTTCAAACTCCCTGGGCGCCCGTATGGCCAGCTCTACCGCAGCATTCTGAGCACAAGCGACCCGATCCCCGTGCTCGCACAGGTCGAGAATCATTCCGAGGAAGTCGTCCACGTCCCGGCGTTTGGAGTGAACCTCCTCGAGGTCACGAAACACTGAACGCGGCGCCTGACCCAACCGCGGGGTGAAAGAAAGTGCGCGCGGTTGCGCCAAAGCGCTAGCTTTCTACGGGACCGTAACCTACGCTGCAGTAGTGAGCAGTGAATCGGGATCTCCTGTGCCCTTGGGGTCATCTGAAGCGCTGCCTGGCCTCGAATCCGAGGCCGACACGTCGCTGGTGGGAATGATCAAACCGAAGATGCGCGGCTGGCTGCACCTAGGCGCTGTCCCGACTGCCGCACTTGCGGGCCTGCTCCTGGTGTTGCTGGCTCCGCCATCCCTGCGGGTTCCGATCGCCATCTACGCGTTCTCCACCGTCGTCTTGTTCACGATCTCCGCCACCTATCACCGCGTCAATTGGCGGCCGCAAGCACGAGTGATCATGCAGCGGGTTGACCATTCTGCGATCTTCATCCTGATTGCCGGCTCGTACACGGCAGTTGCGGCATCAATCGTCACCGGCCGGTCTGGCACAGTCATGGTGACGGCAGCCTGGATCGCCGCAACCATCGGCGTCCTCGCGCGATTGCTGTGGGTCAAGGCACCGCGGTGGGTGTTCACCCCGACGTACATCCTGTTCGGCGTCAGCGCGATCTTCTTTGCTCCCGCGATCATCGAGAACGGTGGAGTGCTGGTGTTCGCACTCATCATGGGCGGCGGTGTGCTCTACATCGCCGGCGCAATCATCTTCGCCCTGCGCCGACCTGACCCAAACCCCCGGTGGTTCGGGTTCCACGAAGTGTTCCACTCCTTCACGCTCGGCGGGTACGTCAGCCATTACGTTGCGGTCCTGCTTGCAGCTACCGGAGCAGTCGCGCTGCACTGATTCGCCGTCGCGGCTGAGGCCGAAGTCTTAGGTGGGCGCGGCCTTAAGCGGGTGAAGCAGCGAGGCCGAGTTCGGAATCAGATGCCAGACCGGGATGCGACGGAACAACGCGCACGGTGTATCCGAACGGCCCAGTGATGTCCATCGTCATCGCTGCCGAGTAGACCTTGCGTTCCCCGTCTTGGGACTCAACCTGCATCGTGACGAAGTGTGGGTTGACCAGCCGATCATCAACGTCCACGCGCCCGGCCATCACCTGAACGCATACGTCACTTGGCTCCAATTGCCCAAGCAGTACATCAGCGTGGACTGTGAACTCGGCGCCTAGTTGAGGATCGTCACCGATCCCATGCGCGTCGACATGTTCGACCTCGACGCGTGACCACCCGCGCCGAACTTTCTGCTTCCACGCAGCCAATTCCTTCGCCAGCGCGAAGTCGTCGGCTGCGGTTTCCCGTGATGAAACGGCCGCCGGGGTATACAGCTGCTGCACGTAGTCGTGCACCATGCGACTGGCCAACACCTTCGGACCCAACGTGGACAATGTGTGGCGAACCATCTGAATCCATCGAGTCGGCAGACCGTTTGCCGAGCGGTCGTAGAAGAGCTGGGTGACCCCGGTCTCCAGCAACTCGTAGAGTGCGGCAGCCTCAAGATCATCGCGGCGCTCCGGGTCGGCAACGCCGTCGGCCGTCGGGATGGCCCAGCCATTGTTACCGTCGAACCATTCATCCCACCAACCGTCACGGATTGAGACGTTGAGCGCGCCATTCAAGGCGGCTTTCATGCCGGAGGTGCCACAAGCTTCGAGCGGACGCAACGGATTGTTGAGCCAGATATCGCAGCCTGGATACAGCGCTTGCGCCATGCCTATGTCGTAGTCGGGCAGGAACACGATGCGGTGGCGAACTCCGGCCGCATCAGCGAACTCGACAAGCTCTTGAATCAGCTTCTTCCCAGCGTCGTCGAGCGGGTGGGCCTTGCCCGCAACCACCACCTGCACGGGACGCGCCTCATCGGTTAACAGCGCAGTCAGGCGCACCGGATCACGAAGCATCAGCGTCAAGCGCTTGTACGACGGGACCCGCCTGGCGAATCCAATCGTCAGCACATCGGGGTCGAGCACCGAGTTGATCCATGCCAACTCGACGTCCGAGGCGCCACGATTGCGCCACGACTCACGAAGTCGACTGCGCACCTCGGCAACGAGCACCTCGCGCATTCCCCGTTTGACTGCCCACAGCTCGGCATCGCCGATCTCAGCAAGCTGCGACCAGCCCTCTCCCGTCTCGAGCAGGTCGGGACCAACCGTGGAACGGACGACCTCAGCCGCCAACGGGCTGACCCACGTCGGGGCGTGAACTCCATTAGTGATCGAAGTGATCGGCACGTCCGCGGAATCAAAGTCCGGCCACAAGCCGGCGAACATCTCTCGGCTCACTTCGCCGTGAAGCTTGCTAACTCCATTTGCGCGCTGGGCAAGCCGGAATCCCATCACGGCCATGTTGAAGACATCAGGATCGCCACCGGGGTAGGTCTCAGCCCCCAGCGCGAGGATCTGATCGACGGGCACTCCCGGCAATTGGTGATCGCCATAGAACGCTTGCGCCACAAGTTCACGCGGGAATCGATCGATACCCGCCGGAACCGGTGTATGAGTCGTAAACACCGTTCCTGCGCGCACTGCCTCCAGGGCTTGATAGAACGTGAGCCCCTCCTGATCGACGAGCTCGCGGATTCGCTCCACACCCAGGAAGCCGGCGTGACCCTCGTTCGTATGAAAGACCTCAGGTTCTGGATGGGCTGTCAGGCGGCAGAACGCACGCACCGCCCGCACTCCCCCGACGCCAAGCAGTAACTCCTGGCGCAGTCGGTGCTCATTGGTCCCGCCGTAGAGCCGGTCGGTGACGTCGCGCATCGCCGGGTCATTCTGTTCAACGTCTGTATCGAGTAGCAGCAGCGGAACCCGACCGACCTGAGCTACCCGAACCAGCGCCGTGAGGTCACCGTCAGGCAACGACAGCGCAATCCGCACAACCGATCCGTCCGCCTCGCGAAGCAGAGTCAGCGGTAGGCCGTCTGGATCCAGCACTGGGTAGGTTTCTTGTTGCCATCCATCGGCAGACAGCGATTGGCGGAAGTAGCCAGACCGGTAAAACAAGCCGACGCCGATGATGGGTACGCCCAGATCCGAGGACGCCTTGAGGTGGTCGCCTGCGAGAATTCCCAATCCGCCGGAGTACTGCGGCAGCGCCTGGGCGATCCCGTATTCCGGCGAGAAGTACGCGATCGCGTGCGGCTTACGACCGTCCAACCCCTGAAACCAGCGGTGCCCGGCCAAGTACTCGGTGAGGTCCGCGTCGGCCGCCGCGACTCGACCCACGAAGGCATCGTCAGCGGCAAGCTCTTCGAGGCGTTCGGCCGGGATCTCACCGAGTAGCGCGACCGGATCGTGGCCAACCCGCTGCCATGCGTCGGGATCCATCTGCGCGAATAGCTGACGTGTTTCCCGGTGCCATGACCACCTTAAGTTGATCGCCAGCTCGCCTAATGGGCGAAGGGACTCTGGCAGGACGGTATGGACGGTCAGGCGACGGATTGCTTTCACGATGACAACCTAGCGCGGATGTTGGCGTTTCAGTAGGCAGAGCTAGTGGTGCGAAGGTGCATTACCTCGCACCTGGCACTAGCGTTCGAGGGTGGCCGATCAACCAACAAACCCGGGTGCCCCGACACCTGACGCAGAAGCAGCCTGGCGTGCCCTGCCGAGTCGTAGCCTCACGCCGCCGCAGATCCTGAACGGACGAATCCCGATCCTCGATGTCGAACCAGTCGTTGAGGGCGGTAGCCGCCCAGCGAAAGCTGCCGAAGACGAACTCATCACAGTGGGTGCGACGGTGTTTCGTGAGGGCCACGACCTGATAGGCGTTGAGGTCGTGCTGATTGATCCAACTGGTGCCGAATTTACCGTGAGTCCGATGCATCCGGTCGGTGAAGGAATGGACCGCTGGGAGGGCGCGGTCCGACCTGACGAACCCGGTGAGTGGGCATTCCTAGTGCGCGCCTGGGCCGATCCAATCGCGACGTGGTTGCATCGGGCAGAAATCAAGATTCCGGCCGATATCGACTCTGACCTCGAGCTGACCGAGGGCGCACTTATCTTCGATCGAGCTGCGGCGGCGGCCGAGGGAAAACGCAGCAAGAAGGCGTACCTCGCAACGGCAAAGGCTCTACGGTCCGCTCGTGGCACGGCGGTCGAGAAGCTTGCCGCCGCGAACTCCGACGCTCTTGGCCAAGCACACATCGACGACCCACTGCGCGACCTGGTGACCGACTCCGGCCCCTGGCCACTGCGAGTGGACCGTCGATTGGCGCTGGTCGGATCCTGGTACGAGATGTTCCCGCGCTCTGAGGGCGCCACGATTTCTCCACTGAAGTCCGGGACTTTTGCGACTGCTGCACAGCGGCTTCCCGCAATCGCGGAAATGGGCTTCGACGTTGTCTACATGCCGCCGATCCATCCGATCGGTGAGGTGAATCGCAAGGGACCCAACAACACCGTTGACTCCGGCCCTACGGATCCCGGATCACCGTGGGCAATCGGATCGGCCGCAGGTGGGCACGAAGCAGTACACCCCGACCTCGGAACGCTCGCCGACTTCGACGACTTCGTCGCGGCGGCAAAGAAGCTCAACCTCGAGATCGCGCTCGACCTTGCACTGCAGGTCGCACCAGACCACCCGTGGGCAACCGAAGGAAAACCGTGGTTCATCGTGCGTGCCGACGGCACAATCGCCTACGCCGAAAACCCGCCGAAGAAGTACCAGGACATCTACCCCCTGTACTTCGACGCCGACCCCGAAGGGCTGTTCGCCGAGGTGCTGCGCGTCGTGCACCACTGGATGGACTGCGGCGTGCGCATCTTCCGCGTCGACAACCCGCACACCAAGCCGGTCGCGT
>DMNR01000242.1 GCA_003452655.1 Actinomycetota bacterium
ACACTGTCGTCACAGGATCCGTGACCGATCCATTGGGTTCATTACCGAACATGTTGCACGGGCTGCCCATGAGAACCGGCCCGCGGTATTCAGCGACGGCCGTCCTGGTCAGACTCTGGGTCGTGTTTCCGATTGCCCAGCCGAAGAAGTTTCTGACCGTCGCCGTGATGCTGACGCGCAGCTCTGAAGCCTTGTTGGCAGTTGCCGGGGTGACACTGACCTGCTTGAGCGGGTCGGCGTTCGACGGATCATGAGTGAAGCCGTTGCGCTTGGCGACATCACGCGCATGTGTCGTTGCCGTGGTGATATCGCTGGGCATGTAGACCGAACCTGCAAGTGCTGCCGCGTCAGCAGCGACCTGCAATCGTTGCCCCTGGTAATACCAGTTCGCCATGTCGATCCCGATTGCCGCAGATCCCATCAGTACCGGCACCAACATCATTGACACCATGATCGCGACGGCTCCACGATCCTCCCGCATTCGGTTTGGAGACAGGCGCCGGACGATCGCCTGGGCGACCCTTCCGCGACGGCTCAGTGACCTCGGATTCCTCACCTTCGACATGGCTCACCGACCACCGACCATCACGCCGAGGCCGTTCTCCATGATCATGACCACGGCCGGACCCATAACCACCATCATGAGGACGGGCAGCACGAGGACCATCATCGGGAAGAGGATCTTCACGGGCACCTTCTGCGCGGCCTCCTCGGCGAACTGACGCCGCTTGATCCGAAGTTCCTCGGACTGCACCTCCAAGATTTCGCCGAACGGGGTACCGCGCTTCTCCGCCTGGACACAGGTTTGGCAGAAGCGGCGCAAGTCTTCGTCCTTCGTTCTTTCGGCGAGTGCGTACATCGCCTCAGACCGGGACTTGCCGATTGTGATCTCCTGGACAACCCGGCCGAACTCCTCCGCGAGTGGACCGTCGGTGTTCTGGGCGACCATTCGCAACGCTGAGTCGAAGCCGACTCCCGCCTCGAGGGTGAGCTTGAGGATGTCGACCGTGTCTGCTAGCGACCGGCGCATTTCGGTAGTGCGTGCCGCAGCTCGTTTGTCCAGCACGTAGTCGGGCATGAAGAATCCTGCGACGGTAAATACCACCATGAGGAGGACTCCGAAGAACAGCCCGAAGACGAGTATCATCAGGAACCCCAGCGCCGTCCCCATCAGTGCAGTCAGGACCTTGAGGAGCACGATCCTGTTGATGTCCCAGCCTTGAGGGAATCCTGCTGCCTCAACGCGATCTTCGAGGCGGTGGAGGCGACTGATCGGCGTCAGTTGCCAACCGACCTTCTGGAGGCCCACCAGAATGGGGTCGAGCACTCGTTGCCGGAACGTGCTCTTCTCATCAATGATGCGGGTACGTCCCGCTTCGCGTGTGACACGCATGAGTGTCCGCTGGCCATCTGTCGTGTTCTTTGTCGTGAGGGCGGCAACGAAGACGAAGATCGCAACCAACGCGCACACACCCGCGACAATCATCAGCAGTAGAGAGGTCGTCATGGCTACACCTCCACCTTGACGATGGAGCGGGCCCACAGGTACCCAGCAGTCATCATGAGGATGCCCATGACAAGCATGATCACGCCCGGCACTGTGGTGTAGAAGATTCGGAAGTACTCGGGACGCGTGAGGGCCGAGAACACTGCAACAACGACCGGCAACGCCATCAGCACCCACAAGGACATCCGACCCTCAGCGGACAATGCCTTCACATGCCGAGTCATTTTCACTCGCTCTCGGAGGGTGTTTGCCACCGTCTTGAGCAGCGTCGACAAGTTGCCGCCGACGTTACTTTGCAGGCGGATCGCCATCACGACCATCTGCAGGTCGTCGCAATTCATGCGGATCGCGGTCTGCTCGAGTGCGTCCTGGATGGATGTGCCGAGGCGATTCTCGATGATCACTCGCTGCAACTCCTCTTGCATTGGTCCACTGGACTCTCGTGCGACGGCGTCGAGGGCCTGAGTCAGGGATGCGCCTGAGCTGAGGCTGCTCGCTAGGGCACTGAGAGTGTCGGGGAGTTCGTAGAGGAACTGAGCCTGGCGCCGGCTCGCTTTGACCCGCAGCATCAGCGGCAAGATCGAGAGTCCAATGAAGAAGCCGAGGACCGCGGCAGGCACCGAACCCCGCCCGATGACGAAGAGTCCAAACGCGCCGCCCACTCCGCAGGCGGCGGAGATGAGTACGAACTCCTCAGGCTTCAATGTCATTCCGGCTGATGTGAGGCCGGCCTTGAGGCGATCAGTCCAGCCTCGATTCGCCAGGATCTGGGCGGTACGCGCCGAGCTGCTCGTCCGCAACCGAGTTGCAATGGACTGCTGCGTGGTTACCGGCTCCTCGGTGTTTCCTGCGTATTGGTCCACGATCTCACGCAGGGCCGCGGCAGAGCCGGTCTCCTTGTGTGGCAGTAGCAGGGTCGCCAGGATCACACAGAGCGCGATCACGACACCGGCGATGCTTAGGGGCAGAAGGAGGGCATTCACTTCGATCACCGCCACCGATTGGCGGAACCGACTTCGTCAGGAAGCAGGAACATACCGCGGTCGATCGTCTGGCCGGAGTCGATGATCCTCTGGTAGCAGTTGGGGATTAGCCCAGCCGCGCGCAGCGGATCGGACGCACCTTCGGCGGAGGTTGGTCGCACGAAGATGTCTTGCATGCTGATGACGCTTCCCTCCATGCCGGTGATCTCAACGATGTGAGTAACGGCGCGAGTGCCGTCACGCATGCGAGTCTGGTAGACGATGAGATCGAGCGCAGAAGCCACTTGGCTGTACACGGCCTGTTGATCGATTTTCATTCCCGCGATCGCGACCATGCCGTCGATACGGGTGAAGCAGTCCCGCGGGCTGTTTGCGTGAACCGTGCCCATGGAACCTTCGTGGCCTGTGTTCATCGCTTGCAGCATGTCCATGGCGGCGTTTCCATCGCGGATTTCGCCGACGACCACTCGGTCGGGCCGCATACGCAGAGACTCCTTGACGAGGGCACTTAGGGTCACTTCTC
Organism: Actinomycetota bacterium; assembly: GCA_003452655.1. Lineage (GTDB taxonomy): Bacteria > Actinomycetota > Actinomycetes > S36-B12 > UBA10799 > UBA10799. The sequence continues at coordinate 3,014 of DMNR01000242.1, forward strand.
CCTTGCCCTCGATGTTTGGGGGGCGGCCTTCAAGTCGAATCCAGTGGTCGTGATCGAGTTTGAGTTCTGCGAGGTCCTCAATGGTGACGATGCGTTCATGGGGGAGGAAGAACTGGCTCAGCATGTTCAGAGTGGTGGTCTTCCCGGAGCCGGTTCCGCCAGCAACGAGGATGCTGAGGCGTGCTTGGACGGCCTTGCGGAGGAACTCCCCGGCACTGGGGGACAACGTGCCGAACGCGATGAGGTCATCGACGGTGTACTTGTCCTCGGAGAACTTGCGAATCGTCAGCGCGGTGCCATCGACCGCGAGTGGTTCGATAATGGCGTGCACGCGGGAGCCGTCGGGCAGGCGGGCATCGACCTTTGGGCTCGACTCGTCGATCCGTCGACCGATTCTCGACACAATCCGGTCGAGGATTCGCCGAATATGCGGCTCATCATCGAACCTGACGTCAGTTCGCTCAGTCTTGCCGTTTCGCTCGACCCAGACGTTGTATGGGCCACTGGTCATGATCTCGGTGACGGTTGGATCGCGCAAAAGAGGCTCGAGTGGTCCGAGTCCAACCACTTCTTGAGCGATTTCGCTAATGAGTCGAGCGCGGGCCTCGGTTGAAAGCGGGGTGTCGATCTTGGAGAGGGCTTCTTGAAGCTCGACAGTGACCAATGCGCGCAGATCTTCGTCGGTCAAGCTCGCGTCTGCCAGCCGAGTACCAAGGTTCTTGACTACGAATGCCCGTGCCTCCTGGCGTACTTCCGCGTAATTGTCGGTGGGAGGTCCCGTCGAGATCACGGTTGAGTCGTTGCCGGTCCGCGGATCAGGGATGGGCGCGGCTGCCGTTCGGCCGGCCCGCGATTCCTTCAACCGCTCCGCGAGGTTCATGTGGTCGCCACCCGCCTGCTAAACAAACGGCGGCGCTTCGAAGTCGTCTGCTGCGCGGGAACGGTTGCGGTCTGCGCACCGCTTGGTACTGGGCTGATGAACGTTGCGTAGCCGCGAATGGCCATGCTGATCGCATGCTGAGGGTGGCTTACCGACAGAAGTCGTGCACTGTTGGTGGCAAGTGGCATGTCGACGGAATGGGGGATCTCACACGTCACCGGGTGGTCAAGCGCCTCAGCAATGTCGGTGGCTGAGATGCCGACCCGCTCGCCTGCCCTGTTGACGATGAGGTCGACACTGCCCGCAAAGCGGAGCTCTGACAACAACTCCAGCGAGATGGCGGTGTTCTTGACGCTTGCCGCATCAGGAGTGCAAATGAGGGCGAGGTGGTCGGTGACGTCGAGGACGGCCAGAACATGCTCGGTGGCGTACGGCGGGCAGTCGATAATCACGTGATCGAACATCTGGGATGCGACGGACACAATTCGCGCAATGAGTCCAGGTGTGATTCCTGCCGCCTGTTCTGGCCGCTGGGGGGCTGCTAAGACGTAGGTACCGGATGAGTGCGGGAGCATGACAGAGGCCAGTGCGGTGGCGTCGAGGCTGTCTGCGACGTATTGCAGATCCAAGACACACCGGCCTGGTGGCAAGGACATGATCAACTGGATGTCTCCTGACTCGAGGTCGAGGTCGAGGAGACAAACTCGTGCGTGCATCTCGCCACTGAGAAGTACCGCCAGGTTCGCGGCGATGCTGGTCTTCCCGCAGCCGCCTTTGGGTGCGTAGATCGACGTGACCGTGGCGCCACGCTTTGCCCCGTCAGGCGAGGCATTCGTTGCGTGCAGCGTCGCCTTCTCCGCGACGCGGTTCGCGGCCGCCACCAACGCAGGCAGGTCGCTGTCGCCGATGACGTCGCTTGCTCCGGCACGCAGTGCCTCCAGGACAACCGTTGTGTCAACTCGTCGTCGAAGCCAGACGACTCCGCCGGTTGGATTGGCCAGGTTCGCGGCGGTTGTCACTCTTTCCGCGACTGCTTGATCCACGCTCGGCCCGATGATGACCAGTGGGTCACCCGTGGAAGCCATATGGCCAGGAATTTGGGACGCGTCTGTGAACAGGAAAGTGTTCGTACCCAATGCATTCGCAATTGAGTTGGCGGTGGATTCGTCGAACTCAAGAATCGCGGCCATGGCCCCTCCTTCCTTAGCGGTACGCGAGCTAACTCGGCAGTAGTCCTAGGTAAAGG
>DMNR01000102.1:0-331 GCA_003452655.1 Actinomycetota bacterium
ACATTAAGGAAACCCCCTATGAGTATAAGACCCCTATAAAAGCAGCCCCCGTGCCATAGCGGGCTCCTATCGAACGCTTCGTTCAAGCTTCGCTATCGGAGAGCGCGGTGGGATCGCGTAGCGGGCGCAGCTCACCGTTAGCGATCGGCTCCGGTAAAGTGAAAGTGTACCGTCCCAAGACATTGATATGCTCGTGACCGAGCGGCGAGAGCCGCGCCACATCCTCGTCTCGGACTTCAAATCCCTCCGAACTGAGTTGCCTTAGAGCGGCGTCCATGTAAATTGTGTTCCATAAAACGACTGCATTGACGACCAGGCCGAGGGCGCCGAG
>DMNR01000102.1:408-4004 GCA_003452655.1 Actinomycetota bacterium
CGCCACCATCGAGGGCGACCAGGCCGAGGGCGCCGAGCTGGTCCTCTTGTCCTTCGCGATAGCGTTGGCGGAGCTCGCCGCGCTTGCCGTGGAAGATGACCCGAGCCAGCTGGTGACGTCCTTCGCCGCGATTGAGCTGGGTAAGAATCCGCCGTCGATAAGCCTCATCATCGATGTAGGCCAGTAGATAGAGCGTCTTGATAATCCGCCCGAGCTCCTGAAGCGCTCGCGCGAGACGTGTTGGGCGATCATTGGTTTGGAGCGTCCGCATCAGGCCGCTAACCTGGACAAGACCCAACTTAAGTGAGCCAGCGAGGCGCAGAAGGTCATCCCAATGCTCGCTGATGATGTCCGTCTTGGCTCTATGCGACGAGAGTCTGTCGAGGGGTCCGTAGTTGGCCGTCGTGTCGGTACGCCAGAAGCGGGCTCCACCAATGTCGGCAATCCGTGGGCTGAACTGATAGCCGAGTAGCCAGAAAATCCCAAAGACCACGTCGGTATAGGCGCCGGTATCCGTCATGATCTCGGTCGGCTCGAGTTCGGTCTCTTGCTCGAGTACAACGCTAAGTAGGACGAGGCTATCGCGCAAAGTTCCAGGGACGGTGATGGCGTTCAGGCCCGTGAACTGGTCGGAAACCAGGTTGTAGTATGTGATGCCGCGCTCTGGGCCGAAATACTTTGGATTGGGGCCGGCATGAATCGTCCGAATCGGCACAACAAAACGCATACCGTCTGCGGAGGCCACGTCTCCGCCACCCCAGCGCTGGGCCAGATCGATAAGGCTTTGTGCGGTGACGAGTTGGATATTGGCCAGCGTTAAAGTCTCTGCTCTAAGGTAGTTCTGACGGACCCAGCTGAGCCTTGATCGTCTCAATGACGCCACGTCCGAAAGGATCAGGGGCTCCAGTCCGGTATTGCACGCCTCGCCCAACAACACTGCACAAAGCGTCGTTCCGAGGTCGGCCATGCGTGCGTCACCTTCACTCGCGTGAGTAAACGCGCCCAAGAATCCGGTGCGGGCACCGACCTCGAGCAACAGTTCCGGCAGGTCTACGCGCGGGAGGCGCGATGCGACAGCGCTGCGTAGCGCGAGCAAGCTGGCCGGCTCTTCAAGGCGGTCGAGCCCCGCCAGCACCAGGTCCGCGCCTGTAGCTTTCGTCTCTATGCGGACGTTGGCATTTTGGGGTAGGTTGCCTGCCACCGACCGATAAACTTCGTCGAGCCTGCTAGTCAATCGCCCAATCTCCTCCGACGGCTTCCCCGACTTGCCTAAAGAGCGACATACTGCCGGGCGCGCGGCTTCCCATGCCGCGCCATCAAGCAAGCCGATGCGCGGGTCGGCAAAGCGGAGACTGGGGGTGGCAAAGACCTCCCGTCGACGAAGAGCTCCACGCATGAGATCGACCAAACATAGCGTCCAGGCACGCGGATCAACTGTGCCGTTCACGATCACGCGGCGTCTCCAGGATTTCGGCACGAAGTCCAAAGGCGGGGCTTCTCCCCGCACATTACGATCTTCCATTCTGCGGAAATACTGCAAGGCCCCAAGTAGGGATTGCCCTGCCGGCATGGCTCCAAAAACAACGGAACGAACGAGCTTCGGCAAGAACCGACGTATACGTACAAGTTGACCCAGCAGTTCGTCGAAATAAGGATCGTCTGGCGGGCGGGTAAGGCTCTTGACACGGGTCACCGCAGCCTGCAGAGCGTCCTGAGACACAGTGTTGAAGACCCGATCTCTTAACGCGAGGGCCGGCACGGTGTCGTCCAGCACAAGGGCACAGACCTGGCTTAACGTCAGAGCCGCGGAGTCCAAGTCGCGAAGGTCGCGCAGCCGTGCTTCCCGGCCTTTCCGGACTGCGTGGTTGAAAATACGGGTCACCAGCGTCTCGAAGAGGTCGAGGACGTCATCCTGGGCGCTCGCTTCTAGCGCCTTGATGAACGCGAGCAAGGTAGCGAGACGGCGTGCCTCCGGTAACCGAGCGATGGCCTGCGCCTTAGCAGCGCCAGCATAGCGGGCCAGAGAGAGGAGGCGCGTCTTGGGCAAATGGTCGGTGCTGGGCAGCTGGCCCGTCAGCTCCCTCACCTCGTCGAGACGTCTGATTGAACGAACGATCTCGGCGGTGCTTTGAAGAGTTGGCCCCGATCGCAGACGGTCCATTGTACTCTGTCGAGCGCCCTCAGGAACCAGGAGCAATGCTTCGAGTCGCTGCTGCTGGTCTTCAGTAATGCCCGCCGCCAGCAATCGCCACAAGCGACTGTTCGCGCGACTTCGAACCCTCGCCACGACTCGTTCCAGAAGACTTGCACCGGGCAGTAATACCTTCTGGGCAACCAACCAGGCCGTGGCGTGATCGAAAAGAGCACTGGGCCTGTCTGTCCCTGTCCAGCAGAGTGCATAAAGCCAGCGTAGGAGGCGCCAGTGCGCTATCGGGTCTGTGAACTCACGGTAGCCATAGGTCTGTCTGATTTCCGTGGTATGGTGCCACCGTGCTTTCCCCTCGATATAGCGGTCGAGGCAGCCGGCATCCGCGATATTGAGCCGCTGCGCGAGCGTGACGACCACCACAGATGGCACCTCGGTGGGGTCGGAAAGAAAGGTGCCCAGAAAGCGCACCGTGCTAAGCTGCAAAGCGAATCCAAGGCGGGTGTGGTCCGACCGGAGCCGGGTGATCTTTGCAAGGTCAGTGTCGCTGAGATGGAAGTACCGATCGAGTTGCTCCTGACTAGGAACTCCGTTGAAGCGGCCGTAACGACGTTCTTGTTCAGCGGTCAGGAACCTAACGGGCATTCTATTCTCGCGATTTCACGCCGCCAGCCCCGGTCCAACCTGAGCGAGCAAGCGTGTCTATGAGCGTGCTTCGTGGAATTCCAAAGTTCCGGCAGACAGCGGCCTTGCTGGTACCGCCGTCAAGGGCGGCAATGATAGCTTCTAATCTTTCCGGTCCGATCACTGAGGGCCGACCACCGCGCCGCCCTCTCCGCTCGGCGGCGGCCAGGCCGGCTTGGACTCGCTCCTTGGTCAAGGCTCTCTCATATTGCGCCAAGGCTCCGAATAGGTGAAACAGAAGCTCCCCGTGCGGCGTGTTGGTGTCCATTCCCTCGGTCAGCGATCGAAACGCAACACCGCTCTCACGCAGTCCGGCGACAATCGTGAGCAAATGAGGTAAGGAGCGGCCCAAACGGTCGAGCTTCCACACCACCAACGTGTCACCAGCTTTGACGTAGTGAAGGCAGCTCTTCAGACCAGGCCGGTCATCACGAGCGCCGGAGGCCTTGTCCTCGAAAAGATGGCGATCGTCAACTCCGGCTGCGAGCAACGCGTCGCGTTGCAAATCCGTCGTTTGTCGGTCCGTGTCCGAAGACACGCGCATGTAACCTATTAGCATGTACGGAAAACCTCAAGTTGAGCATTTCCGCACACCATACCATTGCGACAGAGTTTTTCGGATAAAAACGAGGAACGAATTCGACCTTATGTTGGCCACCAGAGCACCCTCGCGAGAAACAGATGTTTTCCGACACCCGAGAGCGCTGAATGGGAAATACTGTTCCGTTGCTACTCAGACCCCGGATTCTATAAAAAAGGTCCCGAC
>DMNR01000165.1 GCA_003452655.1 Actinomycetota bacterium
CGAGATCACCCAGGAAATCAGCGAAATCGTCGGTGGAGCCGACGCGCTGTCATCCGCCAACTAAGGGAAGTGAGTTAGAAGATGACCGCTACTGCGGAAACCACCGTTGGAGTAGGCCGCGTTGCTCGTGTGACCGGCCCGGTCGTTGACGTCGAGTTCCCGGCCGAGGCGATGCCCGAGATTTTCAACGCGCTACACACCACCGTCACCTTCGGCGATGCAGATGAAACCGAAGGGGAGCCCGAGTCGCGGCTGCTTACCCTCGAAGTTGCACTGCACATCGGTGACAACATGGTTCGCGCAATCTCGATGCAGCCGACCGACGGTCTGACTCGTGGCGCCGAAGTAATCGACACCGGAAACGCCATCGAGGTTCCTGTTGGTGACGTCACCAAGGGACATGTGTGGAACACCTTGGGTGTACCCCTAGATGTTCCGGCAGCATCGCTGGACATCACTGAGCGCTGGCCGATCCACCGTCAACCACCCGCCTTCGACCAGCTCGAAGCGAAGACCGAAGTCTTTGAGACCGGCATCAAGGTCATCGACCTTCTGACGCCTTACGTCAAGGGTGGAAAGATCGGTCTGTTCGGTGGTGCTGGTGTCGGAAAGACCGTTCTGATTCAGGAAATGATCTACCGAGTTTCTGAGAACTTCGGTGGTGTGTCTGTCTTCGCCGGTGTTGGCGAGCGCACTCGTGAAGGCAACGACTTGTTCCTGGAAATGACCGAGTCAGGCGTTATCGACAAGACGGCCCTGGTCTTCGGTCAGATGGATGAGCCGCCGGGCACGCGTCTTCGCGTCGCGCTGACGGCACTGACGATGGCGGAGTACTTCCGCGATGTTCAGAAGCAGGACGTGCTGCTCTTCGTTGACAACGTTTTCCGCTTCACCCAGGCAGGTTCCGAGGTCTCGACGCTGCTTGGACGTATGCCATCGGCGGTCGGCTACCAGCCAACACTGGCTGACGAGATGGGCATGCTGCAGGAACGGATTACGTCAACACGCGGACACTCGATCACGTCACTACAGGCGATCTACGTCCCCGCAGATGACTTGACTGACCCCGCACCTGCCACGACCTTCGCGCACTTGGACGCCACGACCACGCTGTCGCGGCCGATCACCGAAAAGGGCATCTACCCAGCCGTTGACCCACTGGACTCGACGTCTCGGTTGCTCGATGCTCAGTACATTGGTGAAGAGCACTATGCGGTCGCCGCGCGTACCAAGGAGATCCTGCAGCGGTACAAGGACCTCGAGAACATCATCGCGATCCTCGGTATCGATGAACTCTCCGAAGAAGACAAGATCATCGTTAACCGTGCGCGACGCATTGAGCGATTCCTGTCGCAAAACATGTTCGTTGCTGAGGCATTCACCGGCCAGCCAGGTTCGTTCGTCCCAGTTACCGAGACGGTCGCAGCATTTAAGGCCCTCTGTGATGGCGAATACGATCACCTGCCAGAGCAGGCGTTCTTCATGTGCGGCGGTATCGAAGACCTCGAACGCAACGCAGCGAAGTTGGCAGGCAAGTAGTCATGGCTGATCCGTACGAGGTTCAACTGGTCGCGACAGACCGAGAGGTCTGGAGCGGCCAGGCGACCCTTGTGTCCTTTGAGACGCATGACGGTGAGGTCGGCGTCATGCCTGGGCACTCACCGATGCTGGCGATGCTCAAGGACGGACCAATCTTGATCCGTCAGCCTGAGGGTGGAGACCTTCATGCCGCCGTTCACACCGGCTTTGCCGTGGTGGATGCGGGGAAGGTCATCATCTTGGCGGAGAGCGCGGAGCTTGCCGAGGAGATCGATGTCAAGCAGGCCGAAGACCTGCTTGCCGAAGCGCAGGCAAGCGATGAGGGGCCCGGCAAGATCGCGGCCATCGCGCGTGCCGAGACTCGTCTGAAGGTCGTCAAGCGCTAACCCTGCGTGTGGTGCTCGCAATTCCTTGCAGTGAGCCGATCGGGTGAACGATGCCTGATTTCGCAGATAGGAAATGCGTCGGGGCACCCTTCAGATTTACGGTGGCCGTTGACCTTTCCGTCGATTTGTGAGGACGCGCCGTGTCCCTTTCTCCACGCCTACTGCGCAATGTCGCGCTACCCACCGCAGCTGCACTGGTCATTGGTGTGGGTATCGGTCTGGTTGCGCCGCTTTCTCCGGCGAGCGCGGACGTGGCGCCGTACACGAAGACGACTCCGGGCACTGAAAGCTACACGCTTCCGTCCTGGGCGACCGCCGCCCGCGTTGAGATCAAAGGCGCGCAAGGTGGCGGTGACAAGGGTGGCAAGGGTGGCTCAGTCTCGGCAATTTTGCCACTCTCCGGTGGTACTTCGATTCAGGTGAACGTGGGTGGACAGGGCACCAACCTCGTCGGCGGTGGCAATGGTGGAGGGGCTCCCGGTAGCGGTCTATCGACCGGCACCAACCACTTCGGTGGCGGAGGTGCTTCGGATATTCGTGTCGGCGGCACGGCTCTAGGCGATCGTCAGTTCGTTGCCGGTGGCGGCGGCGGTGGTGGTGACCAAGCGGGCGGCAAGGGCGGCGCGCCTGCAGGCACGGACGGTATTGACGGAATCCTGGCTTACGGCTACGGCTCCCCTGGCAAGGGTGGTACTCAGTCTGCCGGAGGTGCCGGAGGTGCGGTGACCGGCAGTGACGGCACGAGCGGTATTGCAGGCGCTAGCGGTGATGGTGGAGTTGGCGGGGACTATGCAGCGAGCGATCGCGCCGGTGCTGGTGGTGGGGGTGGCTACTTCGGTGGTGGCGGCGGTGGTGCCGGTCGTGGGACGGGCTCGTTCGTAGCCCACGGTTATGGCGGACCCGGTGGCGGGGGATCCAGTTACGCAACCGGAACCGCCACGAACGTCACCTTCGACACGGGCGCGAAGACCGGTGATGGTTCCGTGACGATCACCCCAATGGGCCTGCCCACTGTCACGACTGGCACGGCCACCGCGATCAACGCTGGCCGAGTGACCCTGCACGGAACAGGGGTCACCAACAACGCGGCGATCAGCGATGCGGAGTTCTTCTATTCCACGACGTCTGGGCAGACCTGCAGCCGCCAGGGCGCTCACGTGGAAGCCACCCCGGCTTCCAAGATCTCCGGGACTCTTGCCTTCTCGGCGAACCTGTCCGGCTTGGCGTACGGCACGACGTACTACTACTGCGCCGCGGTGAGCACCGGACAAGGAAATGCCTCCGGTACCGAGCAGTCATTTGCTATCGGCGGTGAACCGCAGGTCACGACGGGCAACCCAATCGCCCTCCTCACCCAAGATGACGAAGTGACAGTTCAAGGAACTGTGAACCCGAATAGCGTTGCCACCACTGCGGTCATGAGGTACTCAACCTCACAAGCAGTTGTTGAAGGAGGCGGCGGCCAGACGGCTACGGTTAGCCCTGGGAGCTGGCCGGATGGCACTGCAACCACCCGTTCGGTGACCTCCACGATTACGGGACTGACGGCCAATACGACGTACTACTACCAACTCCAAGCCACGAACACAGTCGGCACAGGAAACGGTGGCGTCAATTCGGTCACCACCAAGATTGGACCGGCGAACACAGTCCTGACGATGCCGAGCAACCCGGTTGGTAACCGCAGCAGCACATTCCCAGTGCGCGTGGCAACATTCGACGGCGTACCGCTGACCGGTCCGGTCACTCTCACCGTGACGAATCCGCTGAATCAGGTGTCCACGCTGTGCATCGCGAATGTCACGAACGGCTCCGGCAGTTGTTCGGGCTCGTTGCTTGTCGGAACTAACCTGATCAACGCCAAGTTCAATAACGGCCAATACATCGGAGATTCTGGTGCCGCAGTACTCAAGGTTCTCGGAGTCTCGACGAATGTGGCGAAGGTTAGTGGGAGCGGGTCCAACCGCAAGGTCAATCTGACTGGGAAGACTTACAAGAAGAAGCAGTCGGTAGTGATCTACAAGCGCAAGGGCGGCAAGACCACCAGAATTGGGACTGCGACTAGCAACAACAGTGGGGCTTGGTCGCGCAAGGGTCTGAAAGTTGGCGGTGGGGACGTCTACGTCTTCACGAAACTGAAGAAGATGGTGTCGAACAAGGTTCGCGTCTAGCCAGTTCGTCGCTACGAGTCGTCGCGGCTGCTACCAGGCACCCAGAGGACGTCGCCAACCTCGCGGTTCGCATAACGGCTGAGGATAAAGAGCAGGTCGGAGAGCCGGTTCAGATATTTCGCCGGGAGTGGGCTGACCGACTGTGGGTACTCGTCGAGGGCGGCCCACGCCGAGCGTTCGGCGCGGCGCGTAGTCGTTCTGGCAACGTGGAGCAGTGCGGCCCCGCCAGTGCCACCTGGGATCACAAAACTGCGCAGCGGCTCAAGCGAGGCGTTGTAGCGATCGCAGGCGACTTCAAGCCTTTCGATGTAGTCCGGCTCAACTCGCAGTCGCGCGGCATGGGATTCGTCGCCAGCGTGATCTTCCTCTGCCAGTGGAGTGCAAAGGTCTGCCCCGACGTCGAACATGTCGTGTTGGATGCGGGTGAGAGTGGCAACGACGTCCTCGGGCAGTCCACCGAGGGTCACGGCCACCCCGATTGCTGAATTGGCCTCATCGACATCGGCGTAGGCGATCAGTCGGGGGTCAGTCTTTCGGGTTCTGGAGAAGTCGCCGAGCGCCGTTGTGCCGTCATCGCCGGTTCGCGTATAGATCCGCGTGAGGTTCACCATCCAATCAGCGTAACCTCGTCGACAAATGGGCGTATCCTCGCCGCTTGTGGAAGCGTTCGAAGTCACTGGTGGGAATCGACTGTCAGGCACCGTTTCGGTAACCGGCGCAAAGAACAGTGTGCTGAAGCTGATGGCCGCAGCATTGCTGGCCCCCGGCACGACGACGATCACCGGCGTGCCCGAAATTCTCGACGTTTCCGTGATGGCTGAACTGCTGCGACGCCTCGGGTGCGAGGTGAAGCACGACCTGGCAACGGCATCACTCGAGATCGATGTACCCGAACACCTTCACCATCAAGCGGATTACGACTTGGTACGCAGGATGCGGGCGTCGATCTGCGTACTGGGTCCGCTGGTCGCACGCTGCAACCGTGCTGAAGTTGCGGTTCCCGGTGGGGATGCCATCGGTTCGCGCGGCCTGGACCTTCATATTTCCGGGCTCAACCGGCTTGGAGTCGAGGTTCACAACGAGCACGGATACCTGATCGCGACGGCACACGGTCGGATGCAAGGTGCGTCGATCTGGTTGGACTTCCCGAGCATTGGTGCCACTGAAAACTTGTTGACCGCGTCTGTTCTGGCCAAGGGAACGACGGTCATCGACAACGCTCCGCGAGAGCCGGAGATTGTTGACCTGTGCAACATGCTGGTGGCAATGGGTGCGCAGATTGGGGGTATCGGTTCCGCGACATTGGAAGTTCAAGGTGTCGATCAGCTACACCCGACCACTCACGCGACGGTTCCCGATCGGATCGTTGCCGGAACCTGGGCTGTTGCTGCGGCCATTACTCAAGGCGACGTGATGGTGGCGAATGCGCGGGCTGGCGATCTTGAAATCGCGCTCGACAAGCTGGTCACCGCTGGTGCCCATATCGACGTGGGAAGTGATGGTTTCCGCGTAAGTATGGATCAACGTCCGAAGGCCGTTGACGTCGTTACCTTGCCTTACCCCGGCTTCCCGACCGATCTGCAGCCGCAGTTCATCGCCTTGAATTCAATTGCAACCGGCGCCGCGATGGTCACCGAGAATCTCTTCGAGGCACGATTCCGATTCGTTCAGGAACTGCGCAGGCTCGGTGCAGATGTGCGCACGGATGGTCACCACGCCTTGGTGCGTGGGTGCGAAGGTCTTTCGGGAGCACCGGTGGAGGCGACGGATGTCCGTGCTGGAGCTGGTTTGGTGCTTGCGGGGCTGGTTGCCGATGGAGTCACCACGGTGTTCGATGTCTCGCATATTGATCGCGGCTACGCCAACTTCGTCGAGGACCTCACCGGGCTCGGCGGCGATATTCGCCGCATTGACGCCTGATTGTCGATCGGACTGCTCAGCCCCGCGGGTGCTCGCTTAAGCGGCGCGATTTAGGCTGCTTGCTATGGCTGAACGGATTGCAATCATTGGTGCAGGTCTCATGGGTTCGGGTATCGCGCAAGTTTCGGCGGTCGGCGGATACGACGTCACGTTGCGCGACGTCACTGACGAGGCATTGGCACGCGGCGTCGCCGGAATCGAGAAATCGTTGCGGAGATTCGCCGAGAAGGGTGCGATCAGCGATGGCGACGTAGATGCCGCGCTTGACCGAATCACAACAACCACAGATCTCGGCGCGGCAGCCGAAGCCGACATTGTTGTCGAGGCGATCTTTGAGAATGTCGATGTGAAGAAGGAACTCTTCACCGAACTCGACCGCATCTGCAAGCCCGACGCCCTGTTGGCCACGAACACCTCCGCGATCCCGATCACGACGATCGCGGCAGTCACCCAGCGACCAGAGTCGGTTGTTGGAACCCACTTCTTCTCGCCCGTACCAATGATGAAGCTGTGCGAATTGGTCCGCGGTTACAAGACTTCCGATGAGTCCCTTGAGCGCGCGCGTGTGTTCGCCGAGAACGTCGGAAAGATCGTTGTTGTGGTGAATCGCGACGTCGCAGGGTTCGTCACGACGAGGCTGATCACGTTGCTGTGCATGGAAGCTGTGCGCCTCGTCGAGACCGGGATCATGTCGGCCGAAGACGTCGACACCGCCTGCCGTTACGCCTTCGGTCACCCCATGGGTCCGCTGCAGACAGCCGACCTCACGGGGCTGGACATCCTGACGAACGCTTCGGCGAATGTGTACGCAGACACTCAGAACGAAGCGTGGTCGCCGCCAGAGTTGATTCGCCGCATGGTTGCCGCTGGCGAGCTCGGTCGCAAGGCGGGCAAGGGCTTCTACGACTACGAGTAACTGACGCAGGTGCCTGGGTGATCTACCTCACCGTCTACCCTGAATCCCATGGCAGATAAGGGATCCCAGACTCCAGCTCGTCATTCCAAAGACCGTCCGTGGCTGATGCGGACTTACGCGGGTCACTCGTCCGCAGTCGAGTCGAACAAGCTGTACCGAACGAATCTGGCCAAGGGCCAGACGGGTCTGTCCGTCGCCTTCGATCTGCCTACCCAAACTGGCTATGACCCCGATAGTGATCTCGCCCGCGGTGAAGTCGGCAAGGTTGGCGTCCCGGTTGCCCACCTCGGTCATATGCGGGAGCTGTTCGACGGTATTCCGCTCGGCGAGATGAACACGGCGATGACCATCAACGCCACCGCCATGTGGCTGCTGTCGCTCTATCAGACCGTGGCTGAGGAACAGGGCGCGACGCCGGATCAGCTTCAAGGTACGACCCAGAACGACATCATCAAGGAGTACTTGTCACGCGGGACGTACGTGTTCCCGCCTGGGCCGTCATTGCGCCTGATCACCGACATGGTCGCGTACACCGTGAACACGATTCCGAAATGGAATCCGATCAACATCTGTAGCTATCACTTGCAGGAGGCGGGCGCGACACCCGTTCAAGAAATTGCGTACGCCATGAGTACGGCGATTGCCGTGCTCGACGCGGTCCGGGATTCCGGTCAGGTTCCCGCCGATCGCTTCGGTGAGGTCGTTGCCCGAATCTCGTTCTTCGTCAACGCGGGCGTGCGCTTCGTTGAGGAAATGTGCAAGATGCGCGCCTTCGTTCAACTGTGGGACGAGTTGACGCTTGAGCGATACGGCGTTACCGATCCGAAGCAACGTCGTTTTCGATACGGCGTGCAAGTGAACTCGCTGGGTCTGACCGAGGCGCAGCCGGAAAACAACGTGCAGCGGATCGTGCTTGAGATGCTCGCCGTCACCTTGTCCAAAGATGCTCGCGCTCGGGCGGTTCAGCTCCCCGCGTGGAATGAGGCCCTGGGGCTTCCGCGCCCGTGGGACCAGCAGTGGTCGTTGCGGATCCAGCAGGTACTTGCCTTCGAATCCGACCTGCTCGAGTACGAAGACATCTTCGAAGGTTCGAAGGTGATTGAAGACAAGGTCGCCGAGCTTGTTGAAGCCTCGCGCGAGGAGATCGATCGGGTGCAGGCAATGGGCGGTGCAGTGGCCGCGGTCGAGTCCGGATATATGAAGCAGCAACTTGTGTCCTCACACGCGGAACGTCGCGCCCACATCGAAGCCGGCGAGGACATCGTCGTTGGGCTCAACAAGTTCACCACGACTGAAGAGAATCCACTGTTGTCGGACCTCGAAACAGCGATCATGACCGTGGACGCTGCGGTCGAGGCGGACCAGATCGCGTCGATCAAGCTCTGGCGTGAGGGTCGTGACAATGAAGCAGTTGATGCCGCGTTGAACGCACTTCGCGATGCGGCGAAGACTGACGTCAACCTGATGGCCGCTTCGTTGGCGTGCGCTCGCGTTGGAGTGACGACAGGTGAATGGGCAGGCGCCTTGCGCGAGGTGTTCGGCGAGTACCGCGCACCAACCGGGGTTGCCGGGGTCGTAGGTGTCGCTGAAGCCGGAGAAGAACTCGCGAAGGTCCGTCAAGCGGTCAAGGAGACCGGGGAGCAACTTGGCGGTCGGGTGCGGTTGCTTGTCGGCAAGCCTGGTCTCGATGGGCATTCCAACGGGGCCGAACAAATCGCTGTCCGTGCGCGTGACTGTGGATTCGAAGTCATCTACCAGGGGATCCGGCTCACGCCAGCGCAAATCGTTGCCGCCGCGATCGAAGAGGACGTGCACTGCGTGGGGCTGTCGATTCTGTCCGGGTCACACATGGAACTCGTTCCCGACGTGGTCAACGGGCTGAAGGACGCGGGACTAGACGACGTTCCGGTTGTTGTTGGCGGAATCATTCCCGAAGCCGACGCTGCCGAATTGCTGTCGCATGGTGTTGCCGCGGTTTTCACGCCGAAGGACTACGACGCCACGACGATTATGGCGAAGATCCTCGATCAGATCCGATCAGCTCAGGGCATCTAGCTCTAGTTCCACTCCCGCTGAGTGTTCCACGACCACGCAAAAAGCCGGTGGCCCCCAACGTGCTTTCACGCTGAGGGCCACCGGCTGTCTTTGGGGGAGTTAGGAAACAACTCCCAGCGACGTCGCCGAAACCGCGTTCGCGATTTCTTCGGCGGCCGCAACTGCGCCTTCTCCGCGCTGACGCGGGAACTGTGCGAGGGCGATGCGCACGTAGATGCGTTCGCGCTCTTCTTCGGTGAGTCCGCCCCAGACGCCATATGGCTCGCGGGAACGGATTGAGTAGTCCGCACATTCAATGCGGACATCGCAACGGGCACACACTGCTTTTGCAGCACGGTCACGTCGGAGTCGAGCGAGCCCCCGCTCGTTCTGTGGGTGGAAAAACAGCTCGGGATCTGCTTCCCGACAGGCTCCTTGCTCTTGCCATTCCCATGTGGCATCAGCTGGAACCTGCGACAACGGCTGCTGTGGCATACGTGCCTCCTGTCGAGGGCCGAGATAACTACTCTGCGTCGATTCGGATTGAACCGACCGGACTGCTGTCTTGCTCCCGCTGTGTAACCGAGCCGGCACACCGCGTGAGAAAGACACTACTTAGCGTGAGAGGAAATGGGGTCATACAAACGGCTGATTTAGCCATCAGCCATTCAGGTGGGTTTGTGCAGCGGGTAACAAACATCTGTCCACAACTTGTGGAAACAATGGGGAAAAGCGGAGGAAAAGCCTGGGAATACCACTCTCTGTATGCGAAGGGTTGGAGCGACGCGCCTAACTGGATGACAGGTCAGATGTGAGCCATGCCACCGCGTAACTACCCTCTGCGTTCGGATTGGCTGTCACCCAGTTGACCGAAAGAATTGTTAAGAGATAGCCCTGAGTAACAGCAATACGGGCGAAGCGCTTGCGAGTGCCGTTGCTTTCGGAGGTGATATCGCCCGTAAACTCCCGGACATGAGCGATCCGACACCCACCTTGGCACCGCTGGAAACCCCGGCTTTGGGCACTGACACCCTCGTTGACGAACGGACTCAGGAGTTCACCGACGATGGCGACCACGACCGCTTTGCGCACTATGTCCGCAAGGAGAAGGTTCTGGAGAGCGCGATGACTGGGGAACCGGTCATCGCCTTGTGCGGCAAGGTGTGGGTTCCGGGGCGAGATCCCAACAAGTTTCCGATCTGCCCTGATTGCAAGGCCATTTACGACGGACTGCCAACCGGTGGCGGATCAGACGGCGACTAGGCGAAGGGCAAGAACCAGGCGCGCTCATGCGTGTCGCGATCGCTGCGTCGAGGCCCAATCTGCTGAGATCCATTCGGGATTGGCGCAATCCCACGGTCATTGAGGTGGCCGCCGACCAGTAGTTGATGGATTTGGAGATAGCTGTGACAACTCCCAGTCAGCCAGACGGCCAGCAGGAGGCCGCGACCGTGGTCGTAGCGGACGAGACGATCTCACCCGCCGACGAGCAGGCCCTGCTCGGTCGGATTGGTCGCGCCTGGTGGGTCGTGCTACTACTCGGCGTTGTCAGCCTCATCGTGGGCGTGATCGTGTTGATTCGCCCGTTCACTGCCGTCAACGTCGCAGCCATCATCTTCGGAATCTGGCTGCTGGTCAGCGGTGTAATCCAGTTGGCTCAGGCATTCGACAAGCAGCTGGAAACGATTAGCCGGGTGCTCAATGCGATTACCGGTGTCATCGGAATCGTGCTTGGAATTATCTGCCTCGACAGTGCCGAGGACCGCATCGCGTTGCTGACACTGTTCATTGGAATCTGGTGGATCATGCGCGGCATCGTTCAGATTGCTATCGGTGCCAGCGAACAAGGCGGCGGCGTCGTGATCTTCCTCGGCATTCTCGGCATTCTCGCTGGAGGTGTCGTACTTATCTGGCCAATCGCGTCCTTGACCGTGCTCACACTGGTCGTTGGCATCTGGTTGGTCGTGCTTGGCATCTTCGAAATCATCGCGTCCTTCCGGGTTCGTTCATTGAAGAAGGCGCGGCAAGCGTCCGTCTGAAGGACCACCCATGGGAATGAATCCCGGTAAACCCCTAGCGGAATCGTCCTTCGCAGGGTAGGAACGACCCATGAAGAAGTCGCTGATGGCCTTGACCGCAGTTGCCGCATCTGCCGCTGGATACGTGGCTTACCGACGCACCCAGGCCGCACCCAAGGTGACGCGGGTGGTTGAAGGCGCGGCGGACGGGGTGTCTGCGGTGGCAGCGTCGACTGCTGCTAGAACCGCAGATGCCGCCGAAACCGCCGCCGTGACCGTGGCCAAGACGGCCGAGAAAGCGACGGCAGCGGCCGCAACGGCTGGTGAAGTGGCCGATCTCGCAGCGCGAACAGCGAGCCACGCTGCCGATCTTGCAGCTCGCAAGGCCGCCGATGCGGCCGCCGAGCTCGCCGAGGCAGCCGAACAGGCGGCAGCTCGTACAGCTGAGGCGGCCGACAAGGCGGCAGTGACGACATCAGAAGGCGCCTACGTCGCCGCAGAGACGATTGAAGAGAAGGTGGCGGCGCCGGCAAAAGCAGCGACCCCCGCCGACGTGCAGCCAGCGGCCGCGCCTAAGTCGACCGCGAAGACAAACCCGACTCCGACGCCAGCCTCGATCAAGCGCCCAGCGCCCAAGAAGGCGGCCAGCCAAGACTCTGCCTCCAAGGCGTCGTAGCGCGTTTCGGGGTCCCGTCCGGTGGGGCGCACAAGCCACACAGCACCCATAGTTCAATTTTCAATTACCCAGTGGTTACTCTAGATCTGGGCATGAATTCTTG
This sequence comes from Actinomycetota bacterium, assembly GCA_003452655.1. GTDB lineage: Bacteria > Actinomycetota > Actinomycetes > S36-B12 > UBA10799 > UBA10799. The sequence goes on from DMNR01000165.1 coordinate 11,764, forward strand.
ATGCGATCATCATCTTCACTTCCGACCCCGCCGGGCGGTTGGCATTGTCTTTAAGGTTGGCATTGTCTTTTAGGCGAAGTGCTGATGGAATCCACTGAAGCTGCGCAGCCCACCGAGCGCAGCACAGTCTTCGACTAGGAGTCGACCGTGGCAAGCCTCTTGTTCAACCCCTCCAACTACGATCCGACCTACCTTGACGTTGAATCACGCAAACAAATGCAGGCTCTGGTCAAATTCTTCGAGAACAAGGGCAAAGCGACGCTGAAGTCTGAGTACCACGCGGCCGAGTGGTACACCGATTTTATTGATTTCATCGCCCGCGAAGGCATCTTCGCTGGTGTCGCGACCCCTGCGGCTGTTGGCGATCTACTCGAAGGTTCCCCGCAGACGAGGTGGGATACAGCGCGAATCAACGAACTCAATGAGATTCTTGGTTTTTACTCGTTGGACCACTGGTACGCGTGGCAGGTCAGCGTGCTTGGGCTTGGACCGGTCTGGACCAGCGACAACGACAATGCGAAGAAACTCGTCGGCGAACTACTCGCCGACGGTGCGATCTTCGGCTTCGGCCTGTCCGAGCAGACGCATGGCGCCGACATCTACTCCACCGACATGATCCTCGAGTCGGACGGAAAGNNAAAGGGCGGCTGGTACGCCACCGGCCCGAAGTACTACATCGGAAACGGCAACGTCGCAGGCCGCCTCAGCGTGTTCGGGAAGTTCGCCGATGATGATCCCGAACGCCCAGGCGAGTACGTCTTCTTCCTTGCAGACACTCAGCATGCCGCGTACTCGCTACAGAAGAACGTCGTTCACGGGTCGATGTATGTATCAGCGTTCCGGCTCGACAAATATCCCGTTGCCCAGGCGGACATCCTTCACACCGGCAAGGCCGCTTGGGATGCGGCACTCGCCACCATCAATGTTGGAAAGGTGAACCTCGGATGGGCAAGCATTGGGATCAGTGAGCATGCCTTCTATGAGGCTGTCTCTCATGCAAACAACCGAATTCTGTACGGCAACGCAGTCACGCAATTCCCACACGTTCGCCGCATGCTTGCCGATGCGTATGCGCGTCTGATTGCGATGAAGTTGTATGCGGTGCGCTCGGCCGATTACTTCCGCAGTGCTTCCCCGGACGATCGTCGCTACCTCCTTTTCAACCCGATCACCAAGATGAAGGTGTCGATGGAGGGCGAACGCGTCATCGACTTGCTGTGGGACGTGATCGCTGCTCGCGGTTTCGAAAAGGACACCTACTTCGAGCAGGCCGTCAGTCACATCAGGGCTTTGCCGAAGCTTGAAGGAACCGTGCACGTGAACTTGGCGTTGGCGCTGAAGTTCCTGCCGCAGTACTTGGCCGCCGCGGTCGGTCAGGGCGAACAGTATTCCGCTGTGCCGGCACGCAACGAAGCTGCAGATGACGACTACTTGTTCGCTCAGGGTTCAGCCAGTGGTCTGTCTAAGATCCCGTTCCACGATCCTCGCCCGGCGTTTGCTCGTTTCGCAAATCTGCCCAACGTCGCAACCTTCATCGAGCAGATGCACGCGATGGGTGATCTCGTCGCGACGAATCCGCCCTCCAAGGAACAATCACAAGATCTGGACTTCCTGCTGGACCTCGGTCAACTATTCACCCAGGTCGTTTACGCGCAGTTGGTGTGTGAGTCCGCGGCGCTAGCCATCGATGAACAGCCCGGCGGCAGACGAGAATCCAGCGTGTCGGACTGCAGCGACTTGACCGAAGCCCACGTTGATCGAATTTTCGCGGTATTCGTTAAGGACTTTAGCCAGTACGCGCTATCGCTCAGTTCGCAGCCAGCGGCTACTGAGGCTCAGCGTGACAAGGCTCTCGCCTTGATCAAGCACCCGGTGATTGACGCCGACTCCGAGGCCACGTTTGTTGCAGAGGTGCTGTCATACGACGGCGCCTATTCGATGGCGCCGTAAGGGCTGGGCTTCGTCAAACACTGCGGGCATCGGTCTGAGTGGATGAGGCAGATGTCGATCCCATGCACACCATGGCGATGCCGATCGCAACAATCCCGAGCGCGATCGGCATCGCACTACCCGAAATCTCGGCGAGGAGTCCCGCTGTTGCGAGTGGGAGGCGATAACCCGCCCCAAGAAACGCGCAAGCTCCGGCAAGCGCCAACAGTGTGGGATTCTCCAGGCCCAGTAAACCTGCAACCAAGGTGCCGAGCAGGATCCCGTTGACCGCCATCGAAGTAAACACCCCGCCGCCTCCGCCTGCCGCCACACAGAGCAACACTGAGGCCAGGCGGATCACGAGTGCGGCGAGGAGCAGCAACAGCGCCGGTGACGATCCAACAGTAGGCAGCGCCCAGCTGGTTGCGACATAACCGGGGCCGGCGGTGATTGCGGTTCCCGTGATGACCCAAGCCGTCATCGCGAGCAGACTCAGAACCACTCCTGCCAACCCGGCCCGAAGCCAGGGGGACGAGCCATCTTTGAACCCGCGGGTGCGGCCCATGATCCACACGAACCCGCGGGCGCCACCGCCACACAATGCTCCGACGATGAGAACGCCGACAGCCTCTTTGGGGCCGATGTCATGGGGGACGTAGGTCATAAGCGAGCGCGCATTGTGCGTCAGGCTCGCCGCCGCAAACGATGCACCTGCCGCCAGCACTGCCGGAACAAGGCGACGAGCATCCAGTCGATTCCGGAATGGCATCTCGAGGCCGTAGAAGGCGCCGAGTACCGGTGAGGAGAAGACGGTTGCAATTCCAGCCGAGGCGCCGCAGACAAGTAGGAGGTTCCGGCCTTCCGGTCGCGCCAAGTAGTCCAGGCGTTTGCGAAAGATGCGTCGTAGAAGAATTCCAATCGAACTGCCCACCAGGACGGACTGCGATTCCAGCCCCTGCGAGCCACCGAGGCCGACCGTGGTTGCCCCCGACAGGATTCGTCCTGGTGCCTGGTTGACCGGATACCGCTCGTCAGGGTGGTGGTAGTAGTACGGGTAGAGCTCGGCGGTTCCTGGGTGGGTGGTGCCGGCAACCTTCACCATCGCGAATCGGGTGAGGACGAATACGCCAACGCAGGGAATCGCGAACCAAAGGCCCGGAAGCCCCAGAATTACGCGATCAAGCAGGAAGTCCTCGATGACGCGAACGAGGAGGCCGACAAGGGCTCCCGTGATGGCGCCGACCACGATCGGAACGACCAGCAACACCCGCCAGGTCAGATGGGGGTCGCTGTCGATCACGGGTGCTTCGCGATCAACCGGGCTCACAGCGGTTTAGCGTGTCAGACGAGCACCCGCTGTGGCGTGCTGTCGGATCAGTAACAGCCGGTCAGAGTTGCGGCCAACTTGTCGACATTGCGGCGAGTAGTTAGTGGTGAGACCCGCTGGGGCCGAGAATTGACCAGGTATGAGAAGGCCTTGAGTCGACCGTCCTTGCCGATCGCGAGCCCCGACAGCCCGACGGTGTCGAACAGCGTGCCGGTCTTCGCGCGAAGGAGGCCCCGCGCGCACTTGGTGGGGCTTGTGGTGAATCTTCCGGCGCCCGCAGACAAGGTGCCGGAAATGCCGGCCAACGGCATGCCCTGACCCCAGTAGACCGGCGCCAGTTCAGGGTGGGTCGTCGAGTCGGCGACGCGCTGCAAGATCGTCGTCAGAGCTAGGGGGGTCAAGCGGTCGTTGCGGCTGACTCCGCTGCCGCCCGCCAGGGACGTCGATGCCAGCGGGATTCCCAATGCCGAGAGAACCTCAGCTGCCGCGCGCGAACTATTCGCCCAGTTGGGCACGTAACCCTTCTCGGCGGCAACGTTGCGGAACAGCATCTCTGCCACGTTGTTTTCACTGACCTGAAGCATGTACTTCACTTGATTGGCGAGTGTGCTGCCGCTGTAACTCCCGAGTTGTTCCGCGCCTGCTCCGCTGGCACGCCCGGCGAACGAACCTGTCAGTCCAAACGACTTCAACGCGCTACCAAAGTAAGCGGCCGCATTCGCCGAGGAGTCCATTGAATAGTCCCCGTCGATTCCCAGGGGGCGAACTGGGCGCACCACCGTCGGTTCGTAGCCGCTGCGCCAACCCGCTGGTCGTGTCGGGGTGGCGTAGAACGAGTCATCGACGTAGACCGATACGGCACGGCGAGCAGCTGGATACACGATTTTGCATGGCTTCTTCTTGGTGGACTTCACGCGTTTGCCTTTGCGGATGCAGGTCTTGGGTCGGTACGGCGCGGGCGTCGTGACATCGGGCAATAGGTCGGGGCGTGAGTTGATGGTTGCCGCGGTGCGCTGCGCGAGCGATGTCAATCCTGACCGCGACAGTGTTGCATCGCCGCCACCGATGATTGCGATCTTGCCTTTGCCAAGGGAGACAACCCGCGTGTTGAACGTCTTGTCAGGACCCATCGTCCGCAATGCCGTCACCGCGGTGACGATCTTCATGTTGGAGGCCGGGAGTAACCCGCTAGTTGCCCGCCTGGACCAAAGTTCCGCGCCGCTGTCGATGTCGATGACTTGGCCCGCGTAGTTCGACCCAACGGCCTTACGGAACGCCTTGGTGACCGCTCGGGTTGGCAGCAGTTGCGCGATCCGGGCGTTCGCTGACGCGGTGTCGACGAGAGCCCGCTGGCTGAACTGGCCGCCCGGTGATCCGGTGAGGGCGACCTGTTCCCCGGCAGCGATGAGGCGGCGCGAGGCAGTAGCTTCTGGGTCGGAGGATGCTGCCGCCACGGGGGTGCTGATTGCCCCGGCGGCAATGCACAGTGCGAGGCCGGCAAGCACTGGGGAAGAGAAACGGCGCAATGTCATGCCTGGCACGCTAACCGGTGCAGCGCCGTGCGCAGCTCATCTGAGATTCCGGTTTGGTCAAAATTTCGACAAATACCTGGCATCTCGGCGCGGATCTGCGCAAAGTGGTGACGTAACGTTGCCGATAACCACTAGGTGACGATCTTGCCGGGAGGCTCCAATGGGAACGACTGACTCGACGCGGGCAGCGACACCGCGTCGTCGTCGCGCCCGAATCCTACGAGGCCTGACAACGGCGGTCATTGCCTGTGCAGTTGGAGTCGTTGGCCTACCGGCGGTCTCGGGCGCAAGCGCGGTAGCGCCAGCGGTGGGTGGCACCCCCAAGCGCATGATGAGCGGTTGGCTTCCGTATTGGACGACAGCCGCATCCGTCGATGCCGTCGTCGCGAATTCAGACCTGTTTAACGATGTGTCTCCTTTTTGGCACAACGCGGCCAAGAGTTCCTCGACGCCCTCTGGGGTGACGATTCAGAACAACTCGTTGAGCTCGGGCTCGCGAGCATCGAATCTGGCCACCCTCCGAGGACGCGGGGTCGCGATTCTTCCGTCGATCACCGATGGGACGGGTGCCGGTCATCTCAGCTCAGTGATGAAGAGTGGTGCAAAGCGGGCGGCGCTCGTTAGCCAGATCGTCAATCTGGTCGCGGCAAACGGATATGACGGAATCGACCTGGACTTCGAGAAGTTCGCGTTCAGCGATGGGGAGTCCACTTGGGCCGCAACGCGCCCGGCATGGGTCGCATTTGTTGCTGCGCTCGGCAGCCAACTGCATGCCCGTGGCAAACAACTGGCCGTTTCCGTCCCGCCCATGGGTGTCACCGGGAACAACTACTGGGTGTACGACTGGGCGGGAATTGAGCCGCACATCGACAAACTGCGCATCATGGCCTACGACTACTCGTGGAGCTCGCCAGGTCCAATCGGTGGTCCACTGAGTTGGGTGAGGAAGGTCGCCGCCTACGCGGTGAGCGTCTTGCCTCCGTCGAAGGTTCAGTTGGGAACACCCACCTACGGCCGCGACTGGGTGAAGAGCAAATCGGGCTCGGGATGCCCGTCCACGTCACAGAAGGTGTACGACTCGAAGAACATCGGTTCAGCGATCAGCGGAGTGCCGGAAAGCAGTTGGCGTCGCGATGCTGCCTCAGCAGAGCGCTACTTCAACTACACCGTGACGTATGGCAGCTGCCGAGTAAGCCGCAGTGCATGGCTTCCGGATGCTGCGACAGTCGACGCGCGGGCGCGGATTGCCAGCGAGTACGGCCTCAACGGAATCGCCACGTGGACCATTGGCGGGGAACAGGCAAGCCAATGGGCCCCGCTTCGCGAGATCGCCCGCACCTTGCCGTTCTCGGCGCCGGATGGTCCTCGCAGTCAAGCGGTCAGCGTCAAGGTCACGAAGAAGACCGGCAAGAAGGGGCGCAAAGTCACGATCAAGGGCGGAATCAGTCCTGCCCGAGCGGGCGTCACGGTTCGCCTGCAGGTCAAAAAGGGCGGCAAATGGAAGTCCGTAAAGTCTGTGAAGACTCTCGGATCGGGCAGCTACAAGACCTCCATCAAGCAGTCAGCTAACCGCAGTGTCTACCGGATCAAGGTTGTTGGATCCGCGCGCTATCTCACCAAGTACAGCGGGAGCTTCACTATTCGAGCGAGCTAACTAGCTCGATGCTGGTGGGATGCTCGCTGCGGGCAAGTCAAACCAGCGCAAGGATTCAAATCCGCCAGGATCAACGCCGTATGCAGCAAGATCAGCACTGCGGGGCTCCGCCAGTGGTGCGGGATCAGCGGCCAACAGGATTGCCTCGGCCTCGGCTAACTGGCGAACCAACACGGATTCACTCGCGTGATCGTCTCTGTGCGGGTAATGAAGTGATCCCTCGCTGTCGTACTCGATGTCATATAGGTGAAGCGGTGTTCCGCGTTGCTTTGATGAGTGATGCCAGATCCCGGTGACGGGATTGAACTGGTACTTGTCGAGGAGACGCCAGCCGTGACTGGCCACCATCGCGACCGCGCGCACCACGTAGTCGAAGACGGCTTCGGAGATGAAGTAGTTGAAGTTGATGCGCGTCCAGCCAGGCTTGATGCCCTCGCAGCCGCGGGAAACCTCGCGTTCGAAATCCCGGCTACGTTCGATATCCACACCGAGGAGTGCATGTCCGTACGGCCCAGCACACGAACACCCGCCACGTGCCTGAATCCCGAACAGGTCGTTGAGAATCGCGACCACCGCATTGTGGTGCAGATAGCGGCCCGTCGGTGTGCGAATTGTGAACGAGATGATTGACAACCGCTCGGCCTTCTTGTTCCCCAGGATGTCCATTCGTGGATGCCCATCCCAGGCGGCCAGGGCGCGCTGTAGATAGTCGTCTTCATGCGCGCGAATCGTCTCGACACCGACCGCTTGCTTGAGTTGCATGACGAGCCCTGCTCGAATCGCTTCAACAATTGCTGGCGTCCCGGCCTCTTCTCTGCGCACGGGGTCCTCGACGTATTGATGGTCGTCGGCGTTGACGTAGGTGACCGTTCCACCGCCCACCACATCGGGAACGCGGTTCGTCAGAAGGTCACGCCGGACGACGAGTACTCCAGGTGTGCCAGGCCCGCCGATGAACTTGTGCGGTGAAAGGAAGACTGCGTCCTTCGCCGACTGGGGGTCGCTGTCTGGCTGCATCTTGATGTCGACATAGGGGCCGGCGGCCGCGAAGTCCCAGAACGCGAGTGCCCCGTGGTGGTGGAGCAGACGAGTGATGCCGGTGGTGTCGCTGACGATTCCGGTGACGTTGCTGGCAGCGCTGAAAGCGCCGATCTTGAGGCTGCGGTCGCTGTACCGGAGGAGTTCCCGGTCGAGCGCGGATTGGTCGATATGACCGTCGGCATCCTCCGGAATCCGAATGACATCGCAGATCGACTCCCGCCAGGGCAGTTCATTGCTGTGATGTTCAAACGGTCCGATGAAGACAACCGGACGTTCCGTCAACGGGATTTGCTCGCTGAAGTGATACCGGTCGTCGAGTTCGGCCGGAATGCGCAGATTCATGATCCCGATGAGGCGGTCGATCGCCCCAGTTGTGCCTGAACCCGCGAAAATCACGGCGTAGTCGTCGGTCGCGTTGACTGCGGCGGCGACCAAAGACCGAGCGTCCTCGCGAAAGATTGTGGTCTGAAGGCCCGTGCCGCTGCTTTCGGTGTGAGTGTTGGCGTATTGCGGTAGAACTTCGGTCCGGATGAAGTCCTCAATGAATCCAACTGCTCGGCCGCTGGCCGTGTAATCGGCATACGTCACGCGTTTGGGTCCGAAAGGTCCGTTGACCAGCTGGTCATCACCGATGAGGGACTGTCTGATGCGCTCGAGCAGCGGTGGCTCCGGCAGATCATGGCTTCGTGGGTGCACTTGAATTTGCCAGGTTGGCTCATCAGCCGAAAGTTCGGAATTCACACCTGCAGCCTACGCACCCCGTGAGCCTGCCCGAGTGTGGAATTATCGGCCACGTGACTGCGGCCCCTTTCGAAATCGCTGAACCTTTGACGCATGAGGTCACCGAGACTGATAAACCATGGGCCTGCATCGTCTGGGATGACCCGGTGAATTTGATGTCCTACGTGACCTATGTGTTCATGACCTACTTCCATTATTCAAAAGAGAAGTCCCAACAGCTGATGTTGAAGGTTCACAATGAGGGCAAGACGGCAGTCAACTCCGGGACGTTGGAGGAGATGGAACGAGATGTCGCTGCCATGCACTCATATGGGCTGTGGGCAACGATGGAACGGGACAGCTAGTGGCGCACGCATTTGCTCGCGTGGGAGATCGACTCACGACGCAGCTTGAGCCGGTCGAGCAGATACTCCTCGGGCAATTGATCGATGAGTTGTCCCAGGTGTTGCGCCGACCGGAGGATGCCGACACCCCGGCCGTTGACCCGCTGGCACGTGAGCTCGGGTTGGAAGGATTGACCGGAATCGCACCTGAACCGCCGGACAATCCGATCGCGGCACGGCTGCTGCCGGACGGCTACCGAGATGACCCCATCGCTGCCACCGAATTCCGCCGCTACACCGACGATTCACTGCGCGCGTCGAAGTTGGCTGATGCGGAGGTAATGAAGGCGGGGCTAGAGGCTGCGGCAGATGATCCGAGCGGCCGGATCGAGATTGAGCCCGCTGAGGCAGACCACTGGGTTCGGGCAATGAACGACTTGCGTTTGGCACTCGGGGTCGAACTTGGCATTACCAACGAGTCACAGATACCTCCGGACCCTGCTGACCTTGACGAGCAGTTGGCGGGTAGAGCAATGCTGTATGACTTCCTCACGTGGTGGCAGGACGGACTCGTTGTCGCGCTCATGGGGGAGTAGAGGGCGTCCTTCTTCCGTCGTAGTACCAATGACGATTGTTAGCGAATGCAACAACCAGTTTGATCAGGCTATGTTGCTGGCGAAGTCTGATCTAACTCGTGCGATTGCGGGATAGGGGTAGGCATTCAGTTTTGTGGGCCCACGAATCTGATACGCGAGACAGCGAAGGAACTCCAGACATGAGCAGTGAAATCTTGAGCAAGAAGGTATTGGTTGCCACAGCGCTGGGATCGGGTTTTGCCCTTGCGCTGGCCGGTTGTAGCAGCAGCGGGTCGTCGACACCATCTGCTTCCGCATCCCCAACATCTGCGGCTCCCACATCGGCGGCACCGGCGCCGGCAAGTGCTGTGCCTGGGCCGCCAGCTGGCGCAACGGAGACGCAGGCACCCAAGCCAGTCGCCAGCGGAGCGACATACACCCAGTACAAGACTGCAGAAGCTCCCGCGGCAGTGACTGGCTACTACAACTCGGCCCTCAAGACCGCCGGCTACACCATCACCAACAGCGGCAGCGGCGGCGGTGGCTGGGGCCAGTACGGCGGCTCTGGAGCGACGGTAGGTGGCAACAACGGCACGACCTTCGTTGAGGTCAATGCCGGTGGCTCGAAGCAGGGTTCCACTTACTTCGAGGTTTGCTCCGGACCATCCGCAGCAGCAGTGGACAACTGTCAGAGTGGAAACCACGGACAAAGCAAGAGCAGCTGATATCGCCTTGGGGCGCTAATCTCACGCTGTGACTGCTTCAAATGCTGCATCGGCCAGCTCGCTTTCTTGGCGGGCTGGCCGATCTGCGTCGAACCCGGGGTTTTCCCCTCCGCCGCGCCTCGAGCTCGCCGAGTTGCAGTTCGAAGCGATGGGTTGCGATTGCCAGGTGCTGGTGCTGGGAGGCTCGCCTGACCTCGTGAGATTTGGTGAGATCCGTGTTCGTGAACTGGAGTCCGCATGGACGCGATTCGACGACAACAGTGAGCTGTCGGCATTCAACCGTCGCCCAGGACACTGGATGGCGGTCTCGCAGGATCTGAGTTTGTTGCTCTGGCGCGGATTGGCGGGATATCGACTCTCCGACGGGATCTTCAACCCCTTCATGGGCGCGCAGATTCGCAGCGTCGGCTACGACCGCGACTTTTCGGAGCTTGATGCCGTGCCCGGAGATTCGGGCGGTGCGGCCAGCTTCGCGGTGGCCGACTCTGACGTAGCGGACTTCGTAACGCCGCTGCAGTTCATGCGCAACCGACGGCTCGCGTGGCTCGCGCCTGGGTTGGAGTTCGACAGCGGTGGCATCGGAAAGGGTCTCGGTGCTGATGTCGTGGTGGCCGAGTTACTTCGGTCAGGAGCTGCCGGAGCCATGGTGAGCCTCGGGGGCGATGTTTCAGTCGGTGGACTTTGGCCCGACGAAGGGTGGCGAATAGGGATTGAAGATCCTATCGGTCGTGATGATCAACCCATGAATGTCGTGCTGCGTGATGGCTCCGTGTGTTCGAGCGGGACTCTCAAGCGGCGGTGGCGCAACGAATCCGGCGATATTGCCCACCACATTCTTGATCCGATGACAGGACAGTCGCTGAAGCGCAGCGATGTTGTAGCGGCCAGTGCGATTGCTCCTAGCGGTTGGCGAGCCGAAGTGTTGACCAAGATGGCGGTCGTGGGTGGGTCGAAGGTGGCTCGGGAAGTCATCGCTCGACAACCAGGGACTGCGTTACTCGTGTGGGACCGCGACGGCGTCGTGTCGACGATCCAATAGGGTCTGGTCATGCTTGAGATTAGCCAAGAGCTTGTCGACGAGATCGTCGCTCACGCGCGCCGAGATCACCCGGACGAAGCGTGTGGCGTGGTCGCTGGGCCTGTCGGGACCGATCGGGCACTCCGTTTCATTCCGATGGTCAACGCGGCACGCTCACCGACGTTCTATGAGTTCGACTCCCTTGATCTGTTGAAGCTGTACCGCGAGCTGGCAGCAAACGACGAGGACCCAGTCGTGATCTACCACTCGCACACCGCGACCGAGGCCTATCCGTCTCGCACTGACGTGTCTTACGCATCCGAACCGAATGCCCACTACGTGCTCGTCAGCACTCGCGAGACAGGGGCCGAGGACGGGCCATTCGAGTTCCGCTCCTACCGAATTGTTGACGGTGTGGTGACTGAGGAAGAGGTACGGATCGGCTCCGGCTCGGCGTAGCCTCGCGCGTACCCGTAGGGTATTCCCGTGACTTCAGTAGAGATTCCCACCATCCTGCGTACCTACACCGATGGCGAGCGATCGGTGACTGCGACGGGCGCCACGTTGAGTGAGGTCGTCGCGAACCTAGACTCGCGTTACCCGGGAATTGCCGAACGGCTCATCGAGGGCGACGCGCTGCGCCGCTTCGTTAATGTTTACCTCAACGACGAAGATGTCCGGTTCCTCGATGGCTTGGCAACGGTCGTTGCCGAAGACGACACTGTGACGATTTTGCCCGCGGTCGCCGGCGGGTCAACCACCGCGGAACTGCAATAGATCCTGCTGCTGCCATGACCCGATACGCCTCGCTACTTGACTCCGTTGGCCACACCCCGCTCGTTGGTTTGCCTCGACTTTCGCCGTCGGAAGACGTGCGGATCTGGGCGAAGTTGGAAGATCGAAATCCCACCGGATCGGTGAAAGATCGCCCCGCGTTGTGGATGGTCGAAACTGCTGAGCGCGACGGCACCTTGACCCCTGGCTGCACAATCCTCGAACCCACATCGGGCAACACCGGGATCTCGCTGGCGATGGCAGCAAAGCTCAAGGGCTACAAGCTCATCTGTGTGATGCCAGAGAACACCTCTGCTGAGCGCGCGCAACTGCTCAAGATGTGGGGTGCGGAGGTGCGGTACTCCCCGGCAGCAGGTGGATCGAACGAAGCTGTCCGAGTCGCGAAGAAGTTGGCTAGTGAGAACCCCGACTGGGTGATGCTCTACCAATACGGGAATCCTGCTAATGCCGAGGCGCATTACCTCGGGACAGGACCCGAGGTTCTCGCCGACCTTCCGACAATCACCCACTTTGTCGCAGGCCTCGGCACGACGGGAACGCTGATGGGCGCCGGTCGCTATCTGCGAGAGAACGTCCCAGGGATCCAGATCGTGGCTGCCGAACCCCGATACGGGGAATTGGTATACGGGCTGCGCAACCTCGATGAGGGCTTCGTCCCCGAGCTGTATGACGAGTCTGTGCTGACGACGCGGTATTCAGTCGGTCCGCGTGACGCGGTTCGCCGGACCCGTGAGTTGCTCGCCGAGGAGGGAATTTTCGCGGGGATTTCCACGGGCGCGATTCTGCATGCGGCGCTCGGGATGGCAACCAAAGCCGTTAAGGCCGGCGAACGTGCCGATATCGTCTTCATTGTGTGCGATGGCGGCTGGAAGTACCTGTCGACAGGCGCCTATGAAGGAACCTTGGAAGAAGCCGAGGATGCGCTCGAAGGGCAACTCTGGGCCTAGGTGTCGCAAGCCCTGGGCCCATCCGCAAGCCGTCGTGACTACACCTGGAACCAACGTTTGGTGTGTCCGGTGTTGTTGAGTGCGAGGATCACCAAGTTTAGGAAGAATGCCGTCCAGCCAGTGCCGGTGGGTAGCTGGAAGAGTGCGAAGACCACGTTGATGATCGCAAGGACATTGACCAGCATCCATGACTGTGGGTCGCCAGCCAACATGCCGCGGCCAATCCAGACGTAGATCATTCCGAGAATGAAGGACAGGACCGCTGTCAACACCCAGTACCAGTCGCTCACAGGGTTAGAGAAGATCTCCTGGGCCTCGCCTGGTTTGAGCGCAAGCACAATGGCAATCAACGCAGTTGCGAACTGGATGATCGCACCGATGAAGACTAGGAATACGACGGCCAAGACGGCACCTGGACGCTTTCCGTTGCCGAATGATTCGGGTGAGAGATCGCTCATAGTCGCACCGTAGCGCCCCATGCGTGTCGATGAAATGACCGACAAGCACGTACTCTGTAGAAATGGCGGACGCACCGATTGGGATCTTCGATTCCGGAGTTGGTGGCCTCACCGTTGCCCGCGCCATCCTTGATCAACTACCCGATGAGCCGATCATCTACGTGGGTGACACCCAGAACGGTCCGTACGGCCCGCAACCGCTGGCCGAGGTTCGCAGGTACGCGCTCGCGGTAATGGATCATTTGGTTGAACGAGGCGTCAAGATGTTGGTCATCGCGTGTAACTCTGCCAGCGCTGCCGTCTTACGCGACGCCCGCGAGCGCTACGACGTTCCGGTGGTTGAGGTTATTCACCCCGCCGTGCGCCGTGCCGTCCACGCAACCCGAAACAACCGAGTTGGCGTGATTGGGACCGAGGCCACCGTGACTTCTGGTGCCTACGCCGACGCGTTCGCAGCCAACCCACGATTGACAGTGGTGCAACAGGCCTGCCCCATGTTCGTTGAGTACGTCGAGCGAGGAGTCACGGGCGGGCCCGAGTTACTCGCAGTGGCACAGGAGTACCTCAAGCCCGTGATGGCCGAAGATGTCGACACTCTCGTCTTGGGATGCACGCACTACCCGGTCCTCACGGCATTGATCCAACATGTGGTCGGAGACGACGT
>DMNR01000272.1 GCA_003452655.1 Actinomycetota bacterium
GAATATGAGGGGCATGGTGACGGAGTCCTTGTCACAACGGCCGACGGCAGGCAGCGTCAGGCAGACCTCCTCGTTGGAGCAGACGGCATCAATTCCCGGGTGAGGGCCTCGATGCTGAACGACGGAGACCCTAGATACGCGGGTTACTACTGTTGGCGCGGCGTCGCGTCTGGTGATGCTGGGCTTCCCGCCGGTTGGGCCGCGGAGTATTGGGGCGATGGGCTTCGGTTCGGCGGATGCACCATCGACGGCGATCGGACCTATTGGTTCGCGGTTCAGACCGGTCCGCCCGGAGGAGCCACCGTTGACGCAGGTACCACCAACAGGCTGCGCGCGCTCTATTCAGATTTCGCGCCTGAGGTACGCCGTTTGCTGGAAGCGACTGATCCGCGGGCGATCATTGGCGGCGACATTGCAGACCGCGACCCAGTAGCCGAGTGGAGTCGAGGGCGAGTCACTTTGCTCGGTGACGCTGCGCACGCGATGACTCCAAATCTCGGACAGGGTGCTTGCCAAGCGATCGAGGACGCGCTTGTGTTGGGTGACCAACTCGCTGGGGTAGATGCCGCGGGAGTTGCAGCAGCACTATCCGAGTACCAGCGAATTCGCATACCGCGCGCAAACAAGACGGTTCGAATGGCGAGGCGAGTCGGAAACGTCGCCCGAATGGAAAACCGCGTTGGGGTGGCGGTGCGCGATGGGGTACTTCGAGCGACGCCGTCCTCCATGCTGAGGTCTCAACTCACAAGCGCGTGGAAACTCCCCTACTAACCGGACTGGTGTTCGCGCGGGTTAGTCGTGGATTCCCATGAGCTCGGTCAGCTTGTCCATGAATGAGTTGTAGCCCGCAGTCAAACCTTCAGGCATGCCATCTGGCATCAAACCGATCTGGTGGAGCACAACTTCGGTGGTGAAGTCGGTCAGCGCGGTGAACGTGACGGTGAGAAGTTGGACTTCGTCGGTGCCGTTCTCGACATCTTCGAATGCCATGACAATCCGCTGCGGCTCGACGAGTTCGCGGTAGGTGCCACCGAAATGGAGTTCCTCGCCGTTCTGCAGCATCGTGGCCTTCCACTTACCTCCCGGGCGGGGATCCAGGCTTAGCTTGTCGAGAGGGACTTCCAACTCAGCGCCAAACCAGTACGCGAAACGTTCTGGCTCAATCCACGAACGGTACACATCGGCGAAGTGGCCGGGGATGGTGCGGGAAACGGTGATTTCGCGGACCTCGAGCTTCGGTGAATCCGGTGCTGACATTGCGCTGGACGTTCCTTTCATCAGGTGGCTTTTGGGTGATCGTGGCGTTTGTTGACGTCTGCTCAGGGGGTGCTCTCAACTGGCACACTGGCGTGCCCCTCGCGAGCTCGTTCGGTTTCGAGGTTAACCGCAATCAATTGCAGATGCCGAAAGATGACCTCTACCTCGAACACGAATGCGAACGCTCGCCCCACGTCCCTAACACTGTGGCCTTCAAACGTGACTGAGTCACGGATCGCTTCGGCGGCTTCGGTGATGTCTGGCAATTGTGTCGCTGGCTGTCCCCGCAACTGCGCGCTGACATTCGCAAACGTCGTCTGCAGGTCGGCTGCCAGGCTCTGCAAGTGCGGAAGCGACGGCCCTGTTCCGATGACCTGGTTAGCTCCGATGGCTGCGCGGGCGAGGGGGTCCAACGTGCCATTGACGGAGCGCACACTGGCCACTAGCTCGTAGATCGCCGAGGTTTCGAAGGGCCCAAGTGACGGCTGGTACTTGATCGCGGTGATCAGTTCGTTCGCCTGTACCAACTTGCTGAGTACCTCTGGGTGGACATCGATGGTTTGCCCGGCACCAGTTCCAACGACGCCGAATGTGGAGGTGACGGATCGATCGCAAGAATCGAGCGCGTCGGCGAGTAGCGATCGGACCCGAGGTCCTGTGTGCGAAGGGAGGACTAGATAGTCGACGGCGAGCGCCACGATGATTCCGGCGAAGGTGGAGAGCACGAGTTGGACGACGGTGTGCCAGAGGTTGTCGCCCGGTACGAGAACGATGGATCCGGCGAGTACGGCTGCCAACCGGTAGCCCAGGCGCATGGGAAGAAGCGCGCAGACGAATAAGGTCAGGCCGACGGCAACGGGTGCGGCAATCCACATAGGAAGTGCCAGCAGCACCATGATCGCGCCAAGGCCGTACCCGATGACAGAACCGGCAGCTCGGTTGAGTCCTGTCTCCAGAGAACTACCGAACGTCTCGCCGACGGTGTAGATGATCGTGAGCAATGCGATCGAGGTGTTCGCCGGGGTTACGCCGAGGTAGAGGCTGAGCCCGACCGTGATCAAGCTGGCTATCGTGATCTTGATAGCCAGGCGGCCGGCGGAACTGACGCGAACGGAATTCATGGTCCGCCCAAAGTAGCGCCGACAGTGTCCCCAATGTTCGGTCAAAGTGGACAGTTCGAGCAGCTACATTCCGGGGTCCGCCAGTGTGTCGAGAGCCGTGGTGATTGCCAGTAACAACAGGACATCCTCGCCTGGCGTGACGTCGACGGTGTAGGTGTCGCGCACTCGGACCCACTTCTTGGAGATCTCCGCGATTACCTCGCCATCACGTTTGACCTTGTACTCGTGCTGAAGAATGTTGCCCTTCGCGTCCAGGTCGGTGCCGTTAGGGATGGAGATGTCGAACCGATCCCGAATCGGCGAGACGAGAGCCTTCTTCACGATGGCGATGTCGTCGCCGTTGGCCGTCTGGATCTTCATCGTGTCGCGAATTCTCGCTTTGCGTTCTTGGATCTTGTAGATCTCGTTTCCTTGTAAGTCCTTGAAGATCAAAGTCTCGCGAACTCGCAATGCCTTGCCGTCGACCCAATACGCGCGTAAACCCGCGGCATTCTCTATGTAGGAGTCATCGCCGATGGCAAGCAAACGCTCGCGCATGACGAAGCGCCAAGGATTGTCTTCTCCATGATCTTTCTTTCCGAAGATGCCCATGCGGCAAAGTTATCGACATCCGATTGAGAATGTTTCGCCGCCTAGTGCAGCTGGTCTAAGCGACTTGTCGATCTAGGCGATAGACGGCACAGTCGTCCATGCCGAAGCGTCGGTATTCGACGAACCGAAACCCGACACGTTCGTAGAACGCACGTGCCCGCGTATTCGATTCCAGCGGGTCGATCAGCACGCCGGTGATCGCCGGATTGGCGAAGCAGAAATCCAACGCCAAACGCATCATCTCGGTGCCGAATCCGCGGCCGAGTTCCTCCGGCGGCCCGATCCAGATGTCGAGCGCGCGAAGGTTTGACTCCACGCTTCCCCAGTAATGGGTTTCTTCCCGTGCCGGGTCGATGATCATGATGACGCCGATTGGTCGTCCCTCAACCTCCGCGATGAGGTTCCACTGCCAATCGACATCGCGTGTGATTTCAGCTTCCCAGTCGAGGTTGTCGTCGTCCCCGGTAGCTGCGATTACGTGAGGTTGCTGGTCCCAAGACCGCAGGAGCTCAATGTCGGCGACAACCGCCGACCGAAGGACAACCATGATCCGACGCTACCCGCCTGGCCGCGATGCATGAGCGGTGTGGGTGCATAGTTGTGACAGTGTTAGTCGCCTAGCGAAGAACGGCGAGGAACGATAGTGGGCAGGGAACGCTTGACGTCGACCACGAAGGGGCCGTTGCGTCGTACCGTGACGATCGTCGGCCTTGTTGCTGCCGCACTTGCCTTGATCATGACCATAGCGATGGTGGTCGTTGCGCTCGGCGGATATTCGAGTTCGGCGCTTCGGATGTGCTTTTTGGTCTGGGTGTTGTCTCTGTTCACCGTCTTTGGTGTGACTCGCTACCTGAAGTCGGGTGAGGAGTCCTGACTCGAATGCCAGCAATCAGCGAGCACGATGGTCAGACCGCGCCACGCACCAGGAGACCGTCGAGAGCGGCGTAGCCCTCATTCACGCCGCTCTCCATTCCACTGCTCAGCCACATGTCGCGTCCCTCGAAGCTGTCGACGAGCGATTGCGCACGCAACCTCGTATGAGTCTGGTCAATGGGTTCGAACGTCAACGTTTCCAGTGACACACCTTCTGGCATTCCCTCATAGGTGAACGTTTGAACGATGCGGTCGCGGCTGATCTCATGGAAGCACCCGTAGAACGCGAACTCGCCATCTTCGCGGAAGTTGATGAATCGCCATGACCCACCGGAGCGAGCATCCCAGTAGTCAATGCGCGTACTGACATTCGTCGGTCCGATCCACTGGGCGAACAGATCAGGGTCAGTATGGGCGCGCAGCAGTTGCTCCGGCGTGGCCGCGAAGTCACGGATGATGCGAATGATCGGCACGGTGGGGTCCGCTTCGATGACCGCCTCGGTAAATGCATTCATGAACTTCTCCTTGCCTTGGAATGGTTATCGTTCTCGTCCGCTTTCTGCAACTGGTCTAGGACTGCGTCGAGGCGGCTGTAACGGGCCTCTGCCTCACGCTGGTAGCGCTCGATCCACTTAGTCATCAGGTCGAATACCTTCGCTTCGAAGTGCACCGGACGACGTTGGGCATCGCGTGTTCTGCTGACCAGTCCCGCGTCCTCAAGCACTCGGATGTGTTTGGAGATGTTCTGGACAGTCACATCAAAGGGCTCTGCGAGTTCGTTGACAGTTGCGTCCCCGATGGAGAGCCGGGCAACGATGTCGCGTCTAGTGGGGTCAGCGAGAGCGGCAAACGCTTTCGACAGCTGATCATCCATGGCACCCCTCACTCAACTCTTCATCCTCAACCAGTTGGTTGAATAAAGGCAACCCGACGCCCGTTCATTGTCAACCAGTTAGTTGAATACAACCTTGTGTGAGTCAACGCCCTCGAACCGCATCAGGCTTGGCACCGCCCCTAGCCTTCCGGCATGGCTCTAAATCGGCAGCTCAAGTTCACCTCGACCCTTGCCGTCTCTGTGGCCATGATGGCGCCGAGCTTGGCGATCTCGCTAAACCCTCAGGTAATGGTCGGCGACGTCGGTGCCGCCATCCCGGTGGCCTTCCTAGTCGCAGCAATCACGGTCCCGCTGCTCGGCTGGTGCTTCGCCACCCTCGCTCGTCGTGATGGTGGACAGGCCGGTTCCGTCTACCGGTATGTCGGCTCAACCCTCGGCGAGCGCCTCGGCTCGTTCACAGGCGTTTTGCTTGCCGCGACTTACACGATTGCGGTGGGAATCGGCGGTGCCGGAGTTAGTGTGCTCGCTTCGGTCTTCTTGGACCGGAAGAACACCTCAATGCCAACCTGGATCATGGCGTTAATAGCGGCGGCCGCAATCATTGCGGCGGGATTGATCGCCCTTGGTCACCCGCCGTTCCTGACCAGGATCATGCTCGCATTGGAACTGATCACCGTGTCGCTGATCATCCTTGCTTCGCTCTACATGTTGATCATCCTCATCACTAAAGGCGGCCCGCAGGGTCAGCAGCCCACGTCTGCTGCTCTCTCGCTAGACGGAGTGACGATCACAGCACTGGCTCTCGCCGCCGTGATCGGGTTCCTTTCCTTCGCCGGCTTTGAGGGTGCCGCGGCATCCGGTGGTGAATCGCTGGACCCCCAACGCAGCATTCCGCGCGCAATTCTCGGTACGGCGCTGTTTGCTGGCGTCTTCTTCTTTGTGATCTCGTTGATCATGGTGTGGGCGTATGGCACGTCTCCGGCACAGTTGCTCACCCTCGCCAACTCTGACTCGGTTGTCGGCGATGCAGCGGACCAGTACATCGGAGTTTGGATGGGTGACCTGATCACCATTGGTGGTATGGCTAGCGCCTTCGGAACCGCGATGGCTGGAACCTACGCTGCGAGCCGCATGTTCTACTCGATGGCAGATGACGGACTCCTCCCGCAGCGTCTTGCCCGCTTGGACCGTAACCAAGTTCCGCGATTTGCGGTTATTTCGGTCAGCTCCGTCGCGGTGGTTGTGGTTCTCGCTTGGACTTTCGCTACGAACATCGTTGACGCGTTTGGTGCGATCAGTACCTGGGCTGGCCTGATGTTCCTGCTGGTCTACTTGTTCGTCCCACTCGCCGCCGGACGCGCACTCTGGGGTCCAACGGTGAAGGAGAGGATTAAGGCGATGGTTGTGCCATTTGTCGTCTTTGCTGTCGTCGGCTTCGTCTTGTTCAAGTCCGCCTGGCCGCTACCGACTGGCTACCTTGCGATCGTGCCTTGGCTGGCTCTGGGCGTCACAGCCATGTCGGTCATTGTTGCCCTAACCCGACGCGCGGCTGATCAAACTGGCACGAAGATTCGATCCAGTTGATGATCGAGGACTGCCATCGCGCGGGTTGTCGAGACAGAGCCGATGAGAACCGGACCGATCAGGCCTTGTGTGGCGAAGAACAAGGTGGCAGCTTCGGCGTCGACGTCAATGCCGGACTGTAGTTCGCCGTTTAGGTCGGCATTGGCCAGTTGTTGCCGGCAGGCAGCGAGCAATTGTGAATATCCGTCGGCCAGCACGCGTCGGAATTCCTTGTTTCCGTTCGATATCGAGAAGAAGGCGATACTGACTGTGGCCTCTTGGCGGCTCTGGCTGTTCGTCGGCAGTAGTGTTCGCAGGATTGCACGCAAGTGGTCTCTGTTCGAGGGGTTCTTGAGCTTGCCCAGTTCGGCGGAGAATCTCACGCCAGCACGTTCGCGCATGTAGCCAAGAGCAAAACGCAGCATCTCTTCCTTGGTTCCGAAGTAGTGCTGAACCGAACCCATTGAGACGCCAGCTTCGGTCGCGACGTCGCGCAGACTGACGCCCTCCATTCCTCGCTCCCCGATTACGCGAAAGACTGCCTCGGCGATATCGCGCCGACGTTGTTCGTGGTCCACAACTTTGGGCATTGACCCTCCGTTCGCTGGTGTAGTCAATGCGAGTGTATTGCAAACCTTCACCGCCCACTGTTACCATGCGACTGTATTAAAAAACTGAGGAGAGTCATGTCGTCGCAAACGCAGTACGCCAAGAACGGCGAGGTCTCGGTCGCCTACGAGACATTTGGCGAGGCGACAGGCGAGCCGCTGCTGTTGTTCATGGGTCTGGACTTCCAGATGGTGTGGTGGCCTGACGCCTTCTGCCAGCAGTTGGCAAACAGAGGCTTCTACGTCGCGCGATTCGATAATCGCGACACAGGACTTTCGACCCACTTCACATCGGCGCGCAAAGAGAATGCGCTCAAGGCTCAGCTCGGAATGTCAAAGCCGACCTACACTGCGGTCGACATGCTGAACGATGCGTTGGCAGTTATGGATGCGCTCGGGTGGGGGCAAGCAAACATACTGGGTGCATCGATGGGTGCCGGATTGGCGCAGGGGATGGTTCTGCTCCACCCCGAACGCGCGAAGTCGCTCATATCCGTGATGGGGCTCCCGGCGACTGTCTCCTCGTTTGGGAGTCTGAAGTACATCCGGATGGGTGCTCTGTCGAAGATGCTCAAAATCAAGCCCGCCCAAGATCGTGAAAGTGAGATCGAGATGCTCACGTCGATTTACCGCTTGATCGCCTCGCCGGGTTACCCGTTCCCGGAGCAATGGGTGCGGGAGACGGCCGGCATTAGCTACGACCGTGCCCCGCGCGATCCGAACTCAACCCAGCGTCAGCTTTCGGCAAGTCGTGCCACGAAGTACCCGTCCCTCTCAACGATCTACGTGCCGAGCCTGGTGATCGGTGGCGAGGATGATCCACTCATCAAGATTTCCGGCAGCCGCGACACTGCGAAACAGATTCCGGGCGCGCGGCTCGTGACCTATCCGGGAATGGGGCACAACATGCCACAAGAGTTGTGGCAGCAAATCGTCGACGAG
>DMNR01000294.1:0-4510 GCA_003452655.1 Actinomycetota bacterium
CTCTGGAGTTACCTCGGTGAGCATCGTCGGGCGCTCGCTCCACTGCGTACCTCGCTGATCGCCTGTCAACAGAACACCCGTATCGCCGAGCACCGGAAGCCCGTCCACCGCGACCACCCGCGTCACACCGGTAGAGCCGGTATTGACGATTCGAATGATGTTCTTCATCGACTCACCCGGGTTCACGATCGCCGCGCAAGGGAAGCGTGTGTAGACGACACTTGGTGACTCAGTGATATCGGTGAACTGCGGACATGACGGGTCATCGGTTCCAACGATCTGCCCAGATGTCGTGTTGTAGAAACCCAACAGCGGATTTCCTGCCGACCACTTGCGGGCATCAACTGCATTGCCGGCCAGGGGAGTGATGTTGGCCGCAGATAAGCAGTACTTGCCCGGGTCGTAAGGCGGAGTGTCGGTGACCGNAGCACCGGCATTGCCCGCCGCACACTCGAATGACGTGTTGTCGGCGTGTGCTCCTGCTGTGTTCGTGATGGGCGTGCCCACAGTGTAGGTACCGGCCAGCTTCACGTAGACGCGAATGTTGATCTTTCCACCCGGAGGCAGGTTGAAGGTGCCGAATCTCCACCTCATCGTCGCGCCCTGGAAGATGTCGGATGGGTTCGATCCGTCTGTGAAGGTGTAGGTGATGTCATCCTTTGCCGGGCCAGTTACGCCTGTGGGGAGTGCAGGGTAGGAGACGATCCAGGGCTTGCCAGGAGTCCCGCCCGGTGGGTTCTCTTCGAATGCCAGGTTGTCCGGCAGCTTGTCGACAATCGTCGGGGTCGCGATTGCAGTGGAGCCCGTGTTTTCCAGGGTTAGGTCGAAGGGGGCAGTGTCGCTCGGGCCGATTTGACTGTTGGGACCCTTCGTCAGTTTGATTTCCGGCGATCCGTCAACGAACACCAGCGGCGCCGTAACTTCTCCGAGCGCAATCGTTCCCGGCGTCGGTAGATTCGTCACCACCTCACCGTCGCTGTGGTCATCGATGGTGCCAAGTGGGATGCGATCCGACGAGCTCGACCTCTGGTACTCCCGCGCCGTCACGTTGAAGCAAACACTCGCGAGTTTGCACGCCCCGGAATTTGGCAAGTACTGGCCGGGCTTGAGGGTGAATCCGCCACCGCTGTTAGAGAACGTGACCCGGATCCCCTGTACCTGGTCAGGGTCGACACCCGTCGGAATCGAGGGAGTCGCGCTGGCAGTTGCGGTGCCCTGGGTCCAGCCGGACGGGAACGTTCCACACGCACTCGTGCACGCATCAATCTTGACGCGATTCGCGCCGGGCGGCATGTTGACTGCAATGCCGCCGGAGTAGTTCACGAGGTTGAAGAACGCGGTGTCCTGATCGGTCACAGTCATACTTCGCAGGTAGGACGTTCCGGAGTTGAAGATCGAATGCTTGACCTGCGTGATCTGTGGTGCAAGCCCGGGTTCGGGCCTCATCAGCTGGCCCGGACTGATTGACTTCTGCAAAGTGGCACCAGCACTAGCTGGCACAACTGTCACCTCCGGCGAGCAGACCTCCTCGCCAGGATCGGCCGGCGCGATTCCGGTAGCTGCGCAGTTTGTGAAAGTCACGGTTCCGTCTGTCGGAACCCCCTCCCGGACCTGCACGACGTAGCTGACATTGAAGGTCTTTCCAACACCCAAGGTTTGTCCGGGTGCAAGGCTGACTTTGAGTCCCTTGGCTAGCGAAAGCTCAGGGGAGGTCGATGAGTACGGCACCCAGCCGGGGCCTGGGACGTACATCTCGATCACGGATCCTGGTGATCCCGGGACACTGACCTTCACAAGCTGAACAACGTCGAACGGATTCGGTGATGCGGTGGGGTCAGGCGGGTCAACGATGTAAGCATCCGCCAACGGAACGTTCCCAGTGTTGCGGAATGACATGTTGAAGGTCATCGGCTGACCAGGGACGATCGTGGTGACACCACCGCTGCTCTTCGTGGTTACCGGCGTCCCCGGCGTGGGAGTCTGGACGGTCACGGGCTTGCACGCCACTGACGCTGAGCTTGACGACTGCGGGCTGGCGGCTGAAGCCTCAAAGCAGTTCGTCATCGACCCAGCAGTAGCCGAGTCGTTCAGCGTTCCATGCACATCGAGTTGACCTGCGGTGCCCG
Organism: Actinomycetota bacterium; assembly: GCA_003452655.1. Classification (GTDB taxonomy): domain Bacteria; phylum Actinomycetota; class Actinomycetes; order S36-B12; family UBA10799; genus UBA10799. The sequence goes on from DMNR01000294.1 coordinate 2,127, forward strand.
GAACAATCGTGCCATCGCCCGAACCATCGACCCCCGAGTAGGTCAGCCGGATTGAGGCAGGAGCGATTCCGGCACCGCACCCGAGAGGGTCGATCGTCACCTGCGTGCTTGGTGGGTTGTTGAACGTCTGAGGCGCTGGACTGGCACCACTGCGGCACGTCACCTCGAACGTCGCCGTGGTCGCGCCCGTTGGCCAACTGAACCGAGCCTTCGACGCATCGATCTTGGCGAAGTCACTCGGGGTCGTCACCGACGGCTCGTCAATCACCAAGGTGGTTACTGGAGACGCCGAGGTGTTCTTCGCGTTGAGAGTCATCGTGATGCCGGAGTCTTGGCCCGCGACCAGGTTGCCGTTCGTTGTCCAGTTGCCTGCGGAGTCGGCGAACATGTTTTTCGTGGCCAGTACCGTGATCGCATTCGGCTCAATGTTGTAGGGGGCTGTCACGAGGTCGCCGTTCGTCGCAGCATCGGCCGGGTCGATAGCGGTCGGCAGCGCCTTATTAGTGACGGTTGTGACGGTCTGCGGATCAATCGGTAGGCCAGAAACTCGGTACGTATCGCGAAGTTTGAGCCCAAGTTCAACCTGACCATCGCTCGCGCTGTAGGGAAGATTCCCGGCACCGGAGTCCTGGAACGTGTAGCGAACACCAGTGATCGCATCCAATGCCACACCAGCGGGCGCGGAGAATGGTCCATTCCCGGAGAGCGCAGCGGACTCAATCCAGTCGCTTGCGCCACAGGGTATCGGCAGTGCCTTCGTGCAGACGCCGATCACGACGCGGTTGGCCCCAGCCGGGTAGGACCTGACCGGTCCGAGCCGAGTCACGTCGAACGAGTTGAAGGTCGCCAACGTGTCGTCGGTGACACGCAGCTTGCGGACCTGGGCAGAGCTCGAAGACGCGTTACGCACGCCGAGCGTGACGGTGCTTTCCGCGTCGGACAATGCAATTCCCGATGACGGTGACCATGACTTGGTAGCAACTGGGCGGACAACGACGGGGATATCGGCAGTGATCGATGCCGCGGCCGTCGGGAGGTTCGTATTTGAACCACTGCCGTCGGCGGTGTTCGAAATCGTGGCTCCGTCGACGACTGGGGTCTCAGTCGGCCACCGCATCCCCACCTGAACTGTGCGCCCAAGTCCCGCGGGTAGACCAAACGTGCCTGACGGGTTGGTTAGGGGCAGGAGGAACTCGACAGTCAAGGTCCGAGTGTTCTGGTCATAGTTGACGTTGCGCTCGCTGTTACTCGATGGCAGCGCCGTGACTTCAAGCTCGGCCGGGAGCACATCCGTAATGGTCGCTCCAACGCAGCCAAACGTCAGGCTCGAGCATGTCAACTGGATGTCATAGGCAACTGCGTCACCTGGCTGGACGGTCGACACCGAAGCAGACTTCGTAATGCCCAAGGTCGCGTCCGCCGCCTGTGCGCTGTTAATAGGGACGAGGACACTCGCGAGCAGCGCAGTTGTTGCCAAGATGGCGATACCAAAAACGCGCCTGGTAACCAGTTCGACTATCAACGGTTTGGCCGGATTGCCTGAATGGCGCGACATCGCTCTCCTCGACTCTCACGCGTCCGCAAGTTCCAGGCCGCGCGACTTCCATCAGCCAGCATGCCGCTGGTGCAGTTTCCCTCATCACGCTACATGCGGAGCGGGGGTGTCTCCACGTGGTTGACGACTTCTCCTGACTGGTAGATCACACCAGGCGGCCCCTTGACGGCGGGCGCGACCGTGAAAAGCGCGAATCCGCAGCATTCGGTGGATTTGGCGCTGGGAGGCGCCGATCTCACCGAATGCTGCGGATTCGCCGGATTTTGGCTCGAAACTACGCGGCCACCGTCAGGGTTGTGCGGATTCCGTTGCCGGTTTGGCCCGGCTTGCATGCCAGCTCGTAGGTTCCGGCGGCGAGGTCGGCGGTTAGGTCGCGAGAAGTGCCCGGTCCAATGTTCTCAACCTCGGCGATCACCTTGGAGTAGCTGTCGCCTTCCTTGCCGTACACGTATACCTCTGTCACCTGCGAACCCTTGTTGGTGACGGCGAATACGGTCGAGCCCGCCTTCAGGTTGTTCGAGCTGATGTCGCAGGTGGTGTCCGTGGAGGTCACAGTGATGCTCGAGTTTGTCGATGCGCTTGCGCTCGCACTGCTTGAAGAGCTGCCGCTCGAACCACAGGCGGCTAAGGCTGGGATCGCGGCAAGGCCAGCGATGACGACGATCGAGCGAGTACGAAGTGAGCGCACAGGAGTTCCTTCTACTTGGGGTGGATGGGTGAAAGTGGTGCTACTTGGACGAGCTGGTCGTTGCGGACTCGGCCGCAGCAATGACCGATTCACCGGTTGCTGCATCGGCAGACACGGATGGCGTTGAGGCCTTGGGCTGGT
>DMNR01000294.1:4642-4885 GCA_003452655.1 Actinomycetota bacterium
ACGGGCACGACGTACGCGACCCACACCACAACCTCGAGGATCGACGGCGCTGGGGAGATATTGAAGATTCCCTTGAGTAGCGAGCCGTACCAACTGCCGGGCGGGATTGCTGCAGTTGCGTCCCAGGCCACGCTATTGAGGCCGGGGAGAATACCCGCCTCTTGCAGGTCGTGAACACCGTAAGCCAGAACGCCTGCTGCGATGAGGATGAGAGCGAAGCCTGTCCAGGTGAAGAACTTCGAC
>DMNR01000294.1:5058-5725 GCA_003452655.1 Actinomycetota bacterium
CCCTTGTAGAACAGGTAGCCGAGGACTACGGCGGTCAACAATCCGAGGGCCGCGCCAATAAGGGGAGCAGATCCGGAGCCGGTCGACTGCACGGCCGCCCAGATGAACAGCGACGTCTCGAGGCCCTCGCGAGCCACGGCGATAAACGCCATGATTGCTACTGCGACGCCGCCGATGTTGATCGCCGCATCCATCTTATTTCGAAGTTCGCCCGACAGACCGCGAGCGGTGCGGCGCATCCAGAAGATCATCCACGTGACGAAGCCGACGGCGATGATCGACATGATTCCACCGAATGCCTCTTGGGCCTGGAACGACAGCGACTGCGACGTGAACGTCAGTGCGGCGCCGAAGAGGATGCTGACCCCAACTGCGACTGCTACTCCTGCCCAGACGAGCGGCAGTTTCGCCCGATTGTCGGTCTTGACCAAGTAGGCGATCAGGATGCTGACAACAAGCGCAGCCTCTAGGCCTTCACGCAAGCCGATTAGGTAATTCGCGAACACTGGTCCTCCATTGACGTGGAGATATCAGGATAGGCATACCTAACCTTTCTGGCAAATGGCGGGGTGCTCCAGTTCCGCGAATCGCCCCTCACCCATGCGCAGATCCCCACCGTGTTGCCCTTTTCGAGCCCTAAACGGGCCGAAAAAGGGCAACACGGTGG
>DMNR01000302.1 GCA_003452655.1 Actinomycetota bacterium
TCCCTCATCGAAATCGCGCAGCGTGCTGACCTCGTGGTGACGATGGGCGGGATCAGTGCCGGCGCCTACGAGGTCGTCAAGGAGGTTTTCGCCGAACTCGGTGGGGTCGCCTTTGCTAGCGTCGCGGTGCAGCCAGGAAAGCCTCAAGGTTTTGGATTCCTGAATCGGACACCAGTGATCACGCTGCCGGGAAACCCAGTCAGTGCATTGGTCTCGTTCGAACTCTTCGTCAGACCCGCTCTGCGCAAGATTGGTGGCTTCACCGATTTTGACCGGCCACGAGTACGTGCGCAGACAACTACCGCACTGGCTGTCTCGCGAGATCGCACCCGCTACCTGGCGGGAACGCTTGACTCTCTGCGCGGTGTGGTCGCTCCAGCTTCGCGACGAGGCTCGCACCTCGTCGCCCAGGTCGCCGGTGCCAATTGCCTCGTGGAGGTCCCTGCGGGCCTGGATGACGTTGCAGCTGGTTCCTTCGTCGAGGTGTTGTGGCTCGGATCGTAGACGCGATCACCTGCACGTCCGCCACATTCGGATTGACCGCAGATCAAGCTTTCTGGGAGGCTGGACTCACCTAGCTCACAACGGAGGCAGCGATGTCGGATCAACAACCACCTCAGCCGAACGATGGCGCCGGTCAGCAGCCTCCGGTTCCGCCAGTTCCACCGCAGCAGCCCGCCGCGCCGGTGCCACCGGCCGCCGCCCCAGTTCCGCCCCCCGTGCAGCCGTACGGTCAGCCCTACGGGCAAGCAGCCGTTCCGCCGTCACCACCGGGTGGGTACGCACCAGCTCCGGGCTACGGAGTCCCCCAGGCGCCGCAACCACAAACGAACAACAACGCGATCGTTGCCTTTGTGTTAGCGATCGTCTCTTGGGCGATCTGTCCAATCGTGGCCGCAATCGTGGCATTGGTGTTTGCGAGCAAGGCCAAGAAAGAGATCGATCAGAGTGGTGGTTGGCAGACCGGGGCCGGTTTTGTCACCGCAGCGAAGATCATTGCTTGGATCAACATCGTGTTCATGATCGTCGCGATCATCTTCTACATCATCCTGATCGCCTTCGTGATTGGCACATCAAACAACTACAACGATCTCTACCCGACCTACACGTCTACGTTCAACGGGTAGGTCTCACGAAAGGGTGGGCGGGTCGCACAGCGCGGTCTCCCGGCCTTTTGCGTGTCGCAGCGCTGGGAGAGTTGAACTCCCATCGACGCCAATACAGGTAAGTGACCAGGGTCATGCCAACCCGGCTTTGACCCATGCGGCCCCAGTCAGGTAGCCTTGTCAACTGTGCCTGGGAACACCCCATGCACTCTGCTCCATCACAGTACGGAACGTGCCGCACCTAAGTGCGAGTTCTGAAAGCGGTTTAAGACCGACTGACAGGCCAGTGCGCAGCGGACGTCCGGTGAGGAAGCGGTTCGACCCAACCGTCGAGTGGCCGGTTTCGGCTGATGGACCCTTGTGTCCAACAGCCGCGACACGCCCGAGCGCGGGGGTCGGAAAGATGGGGTGGTTAAAAGGTGCAAGAAGTGGCAATAACTAGAAAGAGCGCAATAACCCGCGGCGAGAAGTCGGCGCGGTCAACCAACAGCCCTCGTACGTAACGGAGACTCGGTGCCCACCATCCAGCAGTTGGTCCGCAAGGGCCGACAGGACAAGGTCTCGAAGAACAAGACCCCAGCGCTCAAAGGAAGCCCACAGCGTCGCGGGGTCTGTACTCGTGTCTACACAACCACCCCGAAGAAGCCGAACTCGGCACTGCGGAAGGTCGCTCGTGTGCGGCTCTCCAGTGGCATTGAGGTCACGGCCTACATCCCGGGCGTGGGCCACAACCTGCAGGAGCACTCCATCGTGCTCGTTCGCGGTGGTCGTGTGAAGGACCTCCCAGGTGTTCGTTACAAGGTCGTGCGCGGCGCGCTCGACACCCAAGGTGTGAAGAACCGTAAGCAAGCGCGCAGCCGTTACGGCGCCAAGAAGGAAAAGGGTTAAGCACAGATGCCTCGTAAAGGCCCAGCTCCGAAGCGACCAATCATCGTCGACCCGGTGTACTCATCGCCGTTGGTTAGCCAATTGGTTAACAAAGTGCTGCTCGACGGAAAGAAGTCGACCGCAGAGTCGATCGTTTACGGCGCCCTTGAAGGCTGCCGCGAGAAGACCGGCGTTGAGCCCGTCTCGACGTTGAAGCGCGCACTTGACAACATCAAGCCTGCTCTTGAGGTTCGCAGTCGCCGCGTCGGTGGCGCGACCTACCAGGTGCCCGTTGAGGTCAAGCCTGGCCGCTCGACCACGCTGGCGTTGCGCTGGCTGATCGGATACTCCCGCGATCGCCGCGAGAAGACGATGACCGAACGCCTCATGAACGAAATCCTGGATGCCAGTAACGGCCTCGGGGCGAGCGTCAAGAAGCGCGAAGACACCCACAAGATGGCCGAAGCCAACAAGGCATTCGCCCACTACCGCTGGTAACCAGCACCTCAATCAACCGCACATCCACCGCAGAACGCAGGAGAACTCGTGGCAACCGGAACCGCAACCGACCTCGCCAAGGTCCGCAACATTGGGATCATGGCGCACATTGACGCGGGCAAAACCACCACCACTGAGCGGATTCTGTTCTACACCGGCATCAACTACAAGAT
>DMNR01000037.1 GCA_003452655.1 Actinomycetota bacterium
GACAAACCGATGATCTACTACCCGCTGAGCACCCTGATCACCGCCGGTGCGCGCGACATTTTGGTCATTACCGACGCCCAGGATGCCTCCGCCATCCACCGAGTCCTGGGTGATGGTTCCCAATTCGGAATCTCCCTCTCCTATGGAGTCCAGCCAGAACCCCAAGGAGTCGCGCAGGCATTGACCATTGGGGCGGACTTCATCGGCTCGCAGCGCGTCGCCCTGGTCCTCGGCGACAGCATCCTGCACGGCCCTGGCCTGGACGAGGCCGTTGTGGCGGCCGCCGGCGGGGCCGGGACCCACATCTTTGCCTACCGGGTCGCGCATCCACAGCGCTACGGCGTCATCGAGCTCGACCAGGGTGGCCGACCCGTCGCCATTGAAGAGAAGCCGCAGCAGCCTCGCTCGCAGCTGGCTGTTCCGGGGCTCTACTTCTTTGACGCCGACGTGGTTGAGGTTGCCCGGTCGGTGAGCCCGTCATCTCGCGGGGTGTACGAGATCAGCGACGTGGTTCGCTACTACCTCGAGCACAACCGGCTCACGGTCTGCGGGTTGCCAGACGGCTGTGCCTGGTATGACGCCTCGACTCTTGACGGCTTGACGGACGCCTCGGGCTACGTCAAAGCGCTGCAGAACCGGCAGGGGCTGGTGCTGGGTGCTCCTGAGCTCGCTGCGCGGCAGGCCGGGTTCCTCAGCGACGAAGAGTATGTCGCCCTGGCGCGCCAACTCTCGCCTTCCGACTACGGGTCGGCGCTCTTGGCGGAGGTCCGGGTGGAGACCCGCCAGCATGACCGTGCGGTTGGCGTGGCACAAGAGCAGGCACGGGCAGTGGCCAGGGTGACCGAAGCCGCTCGGGCCGTAGGCCACCGATCGGCAGGGCCGGGTTCTGTGGCAACGGTGCGAGCCGTCGACCAGGCGTCGCCGGCACCATTTGCCGAACCGGTGTTGGTGACCAAACCGCTGCTGCCGCCACTGGCGGAAGTCAGTGCAGCCCTGGAAGAGGTGTGGGCGGCGGGTTGGTTGACGAATGGCGGTCGCCAGCATCAGGAGTTGGAACGCACCTTGTCGCGGCGACTCGATGCGCCCCACCTCAGCCTGTTTGCCAACGGCACCCTGGCCCTGATGGTGGGTTGTCAGGCGCTGCGACTATCCGGAGAGGTGATCACCACCCCCTTCACCTTCCCGGCGACCATTCACGCCCTGAACTGGAATGGGCTGACGCCGGTGTTCGCCGACATCGACCCGGTCACGCTCTGTCTTGACCCAGCGTCGGTCGAGCGGGCGGTGACCCGAGCCACCACGGGCATCATGGGCGTGCATGTCTACGGCATTCCTTGTGATGTTGATGGAATACAACAGGTCGCCTCGAACTACTACCTCAAGGTCCTCTACGACGCTGCCCATGCCTTTGAGACCACCGTCAATGGGCGTTCCATCGCCTCCTTCGGTGACGCGGTGGCCTTCAGCTTCCATGCCACCAAGCTCTTCCATACCGCTGAGGGAGGAGCACTAGCCGTCGGCGACGCGGGACTGAAGGACCGGGTCGACCACTTGAAGAACTTCGGCATCGACCACGAAGAACAGGTCAGCCAGGTAGGGATCAACGCCAAGCTCAGCGAGGTCCATGCGGCGGTTGGCAACGTCGTCTTGCGCTATGTCGATGCCGAGCGGGCCGCTCGCGCCCGACTGCGCCGGCAGTACCAGACGCTCCTGGACGACATCGACGGCGTGGATCTGATGGGCTTGCCCGATAACGCCACGGACAGCGGGCAATACCTGATCGCCCGCATCAACGAACAGCGGTTCGGAATGAGTCGCGATGAGCTGCACGGCCGGCTGCGCGCCATGAATGTCTTGAGTCGCAAGTACTTCTTCCCCTTGGCTAGCGAGTACGCGTGCTACCGCTCGTTGCCAAGTGCCTCCCCGCAGGCGCTACCGAACGCCTACCGCGCGGCCAGCGAAGTGCTGGCCTTGCCCTATCACGGGCGGCTAGCCGAGAACGATGTCGAACGCATCTGCGAGGTCATCAGGTCCGCCTCGCGCGTCCGCGTTTCGTGACCGCCGATCCAGCGGAATCTCTTTGGAAACCGGCAGTTTTGCCGATGTGAGAAGGGTCAGCCAGGGTTGCGTCCGCCCCGATTCGGCGCTTCGCCTCTGCGTCCCAACGGCTAAGGACAACAGTGACAAACGTGACAACGGTGGACATCTACCAGTACTTCCAACAGGTCATTGCCACTTCCGACCGACCGGTCGTCTGTGAGATCGGCGCCGCCTATGGCGATGACACGACCCGGCTGGTCCAGCTCACCGATGCCATCTGCCGGCAGAAAGGCGTGGACTCATTCGAGTACTACGCCTTCGAGCCGGACCCCCGCAACATCTCCGCGTTGAAGCGAAGCGCGGTCCGCGATCAATTCACGCTCATCGAGGCAGCGGTCGGCTCCCGCAACGAGCGGGCTACCTTCCGGATGTCCGATGGTGGACGCCCGGACGGGCAGGGCCATCACACCCTGTCAGGCTCGCTGAAGGAGCCGATTCGGCACTTCGAGGTGTGGCCGCACATCACCTTCCAGGACACCGCGACGGTGCGGGTGCTGCGGCTGGATGACGCGATGAGCATCTACAGCTTCGATCACATCGACTTCATCTGGTGTGACGTGCAAGGCGCCGAGGACATGGTCATCGACGGCGGCATCAACGCCTTGAAGCGAACGCGGTACTTCTACACCGAGTTCTACGACATCGAGGTCTACTCCGGTCAGCTGCCGTTGGCCGAGATCCACCGCCGCCTGCCGGGTCGCTGGCGGATCGTGGAGCGTTACCCCACCGACGTGTTGTTCGAGAACCTCGAGCCGTGGGTGTAGGTGCCTGATGACAAGCGACCTGTTGGCCGTTTGTGTGTCGCACACCGTGCCCGTGGTGCCCCGAAGCTGGTACGACCTGCCGATTTACCAGGGAAATCAGTTTCGTGACGAGCCGACCCATGTGGCGCACTTGGCGCCGGGGTGGGATCGGCTGACCGACGTGGCCTACGGCATGGCCGGAACCTATGCGGTGCCCCAGTTGCTGATGCTGGGCGCGCTGACGCCACGCTGGATTTCGCTGCAGAACCACCGCAAGGCCGTGGTCGGTAACAACATCGGGCAGCCCAGCCCCACTCAACCCCAGTACCACGAGGTTGACCCTGACCTGGCCGCCCGACTGGTGCCCGAGCTGCGGCCCAAGCCGGGGTTCGACTTCCTCCTGCCGCCGTTGATCGGGTTTCCGGTCAGCCTGTCGGAGCATTACGCGGCCGTGCACATCGGGGCGGACCTGCTGGAGTACCTCGAGCTGGGGTTGGAACTCGATGTGCTCACCGAGGAGCAGGCCTCGTGGCTGTGGAACAGCTGAGCCAGGCGGGGCAGCTCGACCGGCTCCCGAGGGGTCGGTAGGTGGTGCACCACCGGGGCCGGCGCGGCGGCCGGCTGGGCTGGGCGCGGCGCGGACGCCTGAGCGCTGGCGTTCGCGGTGCCGTCCGGACCAGCCACAGTGAACGCGACCGGTTGGGCGGCAGCGTTGTCACGTGCGGCGGCCAGGCCCGGAGTGGACTGAGCACCGGCTGGCTGCTGCTCCGTCTGGCTACCGCTCCCGGAGTTCTCCGAGCGAGGCCCGCGCTGGGCGGCCAGGCTGATCCCACTGGGCCCGGCGGCAGGTGCGTTTCGATCTGATCAGTCTTCCAGCTGATCACCTCGACACGGGAGCTCATTCGCGTCACCATCGGCGTTCGCGCCGAGCTGATTGCACACCTGATCAGCGGTTTCTGCTGATCCGGCAGATGTGGGGAGTCGGGCCCAATGCGGTGCCCGACTCCCCGCTCTACCTCGCAAAGCAACGGATAGGAATCGTTGACATGCTGCGTGCGGCCGAGTCAGCCCTGCGGGGCCTGAAGATGCACCAGACCTACATCGATGTGACCGGCAACAACATTGCCAATGTCAACACCGACGGGTTCAAGCGCTCACAGGCGGAGTTCGAGGACATCCTGACCGCGCTGACCAAGGTTCGGGGCATGCCCGACCCAGGCACGCCCGGCACCCTCAATCCAGCAATGGTGGGCCTTGGGGTCCGGCTGCACGCTATTGATGGCCAATTCTCCCAGGGTGCGCTGAAGATCACGAATGTGGCCACCGACCTCGCCATTCAGGGTGAGGGCTATTTTGTGTTGCAGGGCCCAACCGGTCCAGTCTATACCCGCAGCGGCACCTTCACTCTCGACGCTAACGGGACGGTTCGCGCCGGGGATGGCAAGGCGCTCTTGAGTACCACCGGTCAGCCCATCTCGGTGCAGGGAAGTGGTGTCACCGGAGCTCCGGCCGTGAGCATCAGCCCTAATGGGCAAGTTATTGCGAGCAATGGCACTCAACAGGCGATCCTGGGCACGATTCAACTCGCTCGATTCACGAACCAATCAGGCCTGGAACGAGTCGGGAATACCGAATTTCGAATCACCGTGGCCTCCGGCCCGGCCATCACCGGTCAGGGCAATACGAACGGCCTCGGGCAGATCATTTCTGGGGTCGTCGAGACCTCAAACGTCGATATGGGAACCGAGTTGACGAATCTCATCGTCGCTCAGCGCGGCTTCTCAGCCAATCAAAAAGTGATGACCGCGACGGACGAACTGGTCGACCAGCTGAACAAGCTTCGATGACCCGTCCGGGCGGGGAAACCCCTGGCCCGGAGCACCTTTGGGACGCGACCGCAGCAGCGCGGTCGCGTCCTGCGTTTGCTCACACGTTCATTTCCGCGCCAACTCGGCCGATAGGAGCTTGCGGGCCGAGGAAGGTCCCAATCCCGATAGCCATGGATGGACGACCAGCATGATCACAGTGACGCGTCGCAACGGCACGACGTTCGCGCTCAATCCTGACTTGATTGAGCGCGTCGAAGCCACGCCCGACACCGTGATCACTTTGGTCAGTGGGACCAGGTACGTCGTCGCCGAGAGCGTAAGGGACATCGTGGACGCAGTGCGTAATTTCCGAGCCGCAGTCCTCATTGCCTCGACCGCCCCAACGAACACGACGGCACCGCGGGCCCGCCTGCACTCCGTCTCAACGACGGAGGAGTGACATGGACCTGGGAACCATCATTGGGGTTGGCGCGGTCTTCACGGCCGTTTTCGTCTCGATGATTATGGAGGGGATGAGCCCGACTCACATCATCCTCATCCCGCCGTTGATCCTGATCTTTGTCGGCGCCTTCGGCGCAGCGGCCGGTGGTGTGCTTTTCAGCGAATTCCCTCTGGCGATCAAGGGCTTGATCAAGGCGTTCACGGGTAAGGCACCCGACGGGTCCGGCATGGTCGACGTCATTGTCAAGATGGCCGATCGGGCTCGCCGCGAAGGTCTGCTGGCCCTCGAAGACATGGCGAAGGACATCGAGGACCCGCTGCTCAAAGAGGGCATCCAGATGACCGTCGATGGCACCGATGCCTCCGAGATCGAGGACATCCTGCTGATGCGGATCGACGCCAAGAAGGAAGAGGACAAGGTCGCCATCAAGTTCTTCGAGGCGATGGGTGGGTA
>DMNR01000103.1 GCA_003452655.1 Actinomycetota bacterium
GGTCGCCCTTGTATTCGATGTTCTCGAAGTTATTGTTGGACCACGTACTCACGTTGACCCACATCTCGTACTGTGCGTATCCCTCGAGGCCCACTGTTACGACTGGGTCGCTGCTATCGGTGTAGCCACCGCCGCCAGCGACGACCGGAACTGTCACCGTTTGGCCAGGTGCGACCTGCGGATTTGCGCTCAACGTGCCGGAAGCCCAGCTGTAGAGACTTGTCTCGCGTTGCGCGTCAGACGACACATTCACGTTGAACGTCACAGTTTGGCTCGTTTGGTTGATCAGCTGGAAGTAGACAGTGCCGACGGTTCCTCCTGAGGATGGAGTCGGCTCCGGCGGGATGATCCAATCGCCGGCCTTGTCTTGTGGGCTGTTTGAGGCAGGTGCGGTGGACGTCGTCGGAGCCTTGGTGGGTGCAGTTGGTGGAGTAGTCGCTGACGAGGCTCCGACGCCCGCAGATGCGGTGAGTACAGCTGATGCGGCGATGATTCCAGCGGTCTTGAGCATTTCTGGCTCCTTGGTGAGGGGTACGGTTCGTGAACTCGTCATTCCCGCGGCTGTGCAGACCGGAACCTGAAAGTCGTGCCGCAACGATGCGCACCTGTGCTTCCTCTGGCCATTTGTGCGGCTAGACCGCCATTCATTTCAGCGGTAGTGGCAGGATCACCCACGTGCTCATCTGGAACGACGTCGACGCTGTGCCGACCGATTGGCCCGCCTCAGTTGTGACAATTGGTGTGTTTGACGGCGTCCATCGTGGCCACCGTGAACTCATCCGTCATGCGGTGTCTCGGGCCGCGGTGCTTGGGGTGCCGAGTGTTGTGCTGACCTTCTGGCCGAATCCGGCGGAGATCCTGCGAGCCGGTGATCCACCGGCGCGCTTGGCGACTCTTGAACAGCGGCTTGCGCTGATCGCAGAACTCGGCGTCGACGCGACTCTCGTTCTGCCGTTTTCCGCGGAACTGTCTCAAGCGACCCCAGAACAGTTCGCCGGACGCATCCTCAGTGACTGTCTTGGGGCAGCAGAAGTCGTCGTCGGCGAGAACTTTAGGTTCGGCCATCGTGCCCGCGGGGACGTGCGACTCTTGGAGCAGATCGGTCAGACCCTGTCCTTCAATGTGATTCCGCTGAACTTGCTGACAACCGATGCTGCTGGCGATCCGGTGAGTTCCACGATGATTCGTCAACTTGTTGCTGAGGGGGATGTTGCAGCGGCTGCCCGCGCCTTGGCTCGTCCGCACCGGGTCGAAGGAACCGTGGTATCCGGTGACGGCCGAGGTGCCACTTTGGGATTCCCAACTGCCAATCTGTCGATGACGCCGTTTCCTGCTGTCCCAGCAGACGGCGTCTACGCTGGCCGCATTGTCGTTGATCCGTACGGTGAGGCTGAGGTTCATTCGGCAGCGATCAGCATTGGAACGAATCCGACCTTCGAAGATGTGGTCGATCACCGGGTCGAGGCATGGGCCTATGACGGCGGCGAGTTGGACCTCTACGACCGACCGTTGGCGATTGACTTTGCGGCTAGGGTCAGGGATCAAGTGAAGTTCCGCAGTGAAGATGAACTTGCTGCCGCGGTGGCGGCGGATGCAGTGGCAATTCGCCAAATACTGGGGGAGTAGAGCTGTGCCGACCACCGTTGGCTGCTACCCTGAAAGCCGACGGCTACCGGACGAGCGCTCGGTAGACCGACACAACACGGCCACAATCTGTTGGCCTAGAACATCGCCAGGTGACAAAAAGTCAGCTGCCTGTCCGCGCTCGAGGGAATAGTTAATGTCAATCGACGCTGCAACAAAGACCAGGCTCATCTCCGAATACGCCACCACTGAAGGCGATACCGGAAGCCCCGAAGTTCAGATTGCGATCCTGTCGCATCGAATCGCGGCACTCACTGAGCACCTCAAGGAACACAAGCATGACCACCACAGCCGTCGTGGACTGCTGCTGCTCGTCGGCCGTCGTCGTCGACTGCTCAACTACCTCGCTAAGACCGACATCACCCGATACCGGTCCCTTATCGAACGGCTCGGCATCCGCCGCTAGCCGCCACAACCGGGGCAGGCGCACCTTCGCGTGATTGCGGGCCCCGGTCCTCGGTGGTGGCTCCCGGGACGGACTGCAGTAGTCCGAGGATCCCGAGCGCTTCGATCGAAGACCGGTCCGCGACTCTGCATGTAGGTCCAAGCGCCCGCCCCCTGTAACAAAAAGGAGGGCACCTATGGAAGGTCCCGACGTTCAAACAGCCGAAGCCGTCATTGATAACGGTTCATTTGGCACCCGCAAGGTCCGGTTCGAAACTGGACGGCTCGCACAACAAGCCGCAGGTTGCGCGGTCGTCTACCTCGATGACGACACGATGCTGCTGTCGGCAACTACTGCTGGCAAGCACCCCAAGGATCAGTTCGACTTCTTCCCGCTCACCGTGGACGTTGAAGAGCGCATGTACGCCGCCGGAAAGATTCCCGGCTCGTTCTTCCGTCGCGAAGGCCGCCCGAGTGAGGACGCGATCCTCACCTGCCGCTTGATCGACCGCCCGCTGCGCCCGAGCTTCGTGAAGGGTCTTCGCAACGAGGTTCAGGTTGTTATTACGGTCATGTCGCTGAACCCCGATCACATCTACGACGTTGTCGCGATCAACGCCGCATCGATGTCGACTCAGCTATCTGGCCTTCCGTTTTCCGGCCCCATCGGTGGTGTGCGTGTTGCACTCATCCGTGGGCAGTGGGTGGCATTCCCCAAGCACAGCGAACTCGAAGAGGCTGTGTTCGACATGGTTGTCGCCGGTCGTGTTGTTGGCGATGACGTCGCAATCATGATGGTGGAAGCCGAAGCGACCGATAAGACGATTGAACTTGTTGCCGGTGGCGCCGCTGCTCCAACTGAAGAGATCGTTGCTCAGGGCCTAGACGCAGCCAAGCCGTTCATCGCGGAACTGTGCCGCGCACAGTCGGAACTGGCATCAAAGGCGGCTAAGGAAACCCGTGAGTTCCCAGTCTTCCTTGACTACCAGCCAGACGCATACGACGCTGTGGCCGCACTGGCCACAGACGATCTTTCGCAGGCGCTAACGATCGCTGACAAACAGGATCGGGAAGCCGCACTTGATGCTGTGAAGGCCACGGTCGTTGAGAACCTTTCCGAGCAGTTTGAAGGTCGCGAAAAGGAACTCGGCGGCGCGCTTAAGGCGTTGACCAAGAAGCTGGTTCGCCAGCGGATCCTGCGCGACAAGGTCCGCATGGATGGTCGCGGAATCACCGACATTCGTGCACTGTCGGCGGAGGTCGAGGTCATTCCTCGGGCACATGGTTCGGCGCTGTTCGAGCGAGGCGAGACTCAGATCCTGGGTGTCACCACGCTCAACATGCTTCGTATGGAACAGCAGCTCGACACGCTGAGCCCGGTGACCCGCAAGCGTTACATGCACAACTACAACTTCCCGCCATACAGCACTGGTGAGACGGGTCGCGTTGGTTCCCCGAAGCGCCGCGAAATTGGCCATGGTGCGCTCGCGGAGCGTGCGTTGGTTCCAGTTCTGCCTTCGCGGGAAGATTTTCCCTACGCCATCCGTCAGGTATCCGAGGCTCTCGGATCCAACGGGTCGACTTCAATGGGTTCCGTCTGCGCCTCGACGATGTCGCTGCTCAACGCTGGGGTTCCGTTGAGGGCTCCCGTTGCCGGCATCGCGATGGGCCTGATCTCTGATGAGGTTGACGGGGCCATGGAATACGTCGCCATCACTGACATCCTCGGTGCTGAAGACGCATTCGGCGATATGGACTTCAAAGTTGCCGGTACGAAGGAATTTGTGACGGCGCTGCAGTTGGATACCAAGCTCGACGGTATTCCGGCGTCGGTTTTGGCTGGCGCACTAACGCAGGCACGCGATGCGCGTCTCGCGATTCTCGATGTCATGAACGAAGCAATTGACGCTCCTGACGAGATGAGCAATTACGCTCCGCGCATCATCACGATCAAGGTTCCTGTCGCCAAGATCGGTGAGGTTATCGGCCCGAAGGGCAAGATGATC
>DMNR01000073.1:0-483 GCA_003452655.1 Actinomycetota bacterium
GGGCTCGGAGATGTGTATAAGAGACAGGGTGCTGGTCGCCGTCCCGAGCGCGGCGCCCGACGCCGCCGTGCGACGTGCCCTGGCCGTGCGCGAGCTGCTGGCCCAGGCGGGGATGATCGACGCGGACGACGCGGCGGGTCAACCCCAGCGCGACGCCGAGGCGGCCATCGCGGATCGGCGCTCGGACGCGCGGGCTCAGCGGCGGCCGCGCCTGGAACCCTGAGCGGGGCATCCGTGTCACGCTGCACGCCCGCCCGTTCCCGCGCTCACCTGGGTCCGTGTCGGCGGCGACGCACGCGCGGTCAAGGCGAGCACGAACAGAAAAGGCTACCGCGTCACAGCCGAGGTGCCCGCCGATGTCTACGCCGTGGTAGCGGACTTCGGTGACGGCGTCGCCATCGTCGCTGGAAGTTTGACCGTGCCCACGCGCGGCAGTGACGTTGAGCTGCCGTGCGATGATGTAGGTGTAAGAGGTCGCTCGTC
>DMNR01000073.1:528-4598 GCA_003452655.1 Actinomycetota bacterium
GCGGAAGCTCAAGCCTCCTGCGGTCCCGGCCGTCGAGGCAGCCCCCTCACTCAAGCCCAGCATGACGCAGCGCGACGAACTGCCGGAGCGGCGGGCAGGTGACCTTGAGGCCCGGCAATCAGTACGGCGCTCAGGGCTCGAGCATCCGGATGACTGAGATGTGAGTGCCCGCCACCCACATGCGGCCCGCGAACGTGCGCCATCAGGAGTGCCCGAAGGGGCTCACGGGTCGCACAATCATGCGAAGTCATTTTAGGCGGATCAAGCCAATATATTGAATCTGAAATGTGACAATCTTGTAACATCACGTGTCAAAATCCTCACCAGCCATATGGCTCGCTTAACATCAAAGCCATGTCATGGAGGCAATAATGACTACCCTGTTCCGTGATCGTTCACTCCCACTGGCGAGCGCTTGCCTGTTTGTGATCTTCGGCCTCTCCAAGCCAGCCATCGCCGATGACGCGATCTGCTCGGTCGAAGATCCCCATCCAGATGACGTGTTCCGCACATGGCTCTCCTGGATGACGAACTCGGACGGGACTGTTCAGCCCCAGTTCGAGATTCGCGCGCTCGCGCGCTCGAACATGGCCTACGAGATCGAGGGCCGCATCAACTTCGGTGGCGAGGACATTACCTGGGAGCAAGGACCGTACTTCCTGGCCGACGAGGAGACGTCCTTCGTGGACGTGGAGATCCCGTCATCGGCGTTCATGAACGAGCAGCAGGTGGACTACCTGTCGACCCTCGTGGTTCGAGTCACTGCCTACGACACTACAACGGGCGAGGAGCTGGAGCGGCAAAGCGCGCCACGGCTGAAGGCCGCGTGGAGTACCACTTCTTCCGTTCCGATGCTTTTCGATGAAGAGACGGCGAGGCTTGTCGCGCCGGGAGGGATCGTGTCTGAGGAGGTTCGCTCCAATCCAAATGTTCTCTTGGAAGAGCTGGGCTACATCTACGAGTACGCCCCCCAAAACTGATGGATTGCACCCACTCACCTACTTGGAGCAAGCATGATCCGCCAAGCCATTCTACTCTGCGCCGTCTCTGCGCTCGCGCTCGCATCGATGCCAGCTCACGCTGCGCTTTACAGCGTCAAGTTCTGCGTTGATTACTCCATCGACTTCGACGACGCCAGTGGTTCCGTTGGCGACGACTTCTACACCTCGAACTCTGATCGCACCGCCTTGGGGATTCGAATCAAGGTGATGCGCAACTCAGACAGCCACGACATGTACTTCGATCACACCGACTGGTCCGGCGCGGATGCGGGATGCACCGACTCGCTGGTGCTTGACTCCACCGAAGACTACACGGTGTCTGCCCAGTCGCGCGCCCTCGTGAACGGCAACTACATCAATGTGCTCGATGACGACGGTACGGACAACCTCTACTCTCATGTAGAGTATCTGGCCTTCGTGCCCTCTTCGTCGACCACGATTACGTTCGACACGGCCATCGCCGACCAGTGGAACATCGCGGCGGCGGCCGGACAAGCGATGTCGCGCCGTTCAGCTGGCCTGAGTGGGCAAAACTTCGACTTGTATACGCAGGAATGCCCGTCGACCGGGAGTAGCTGCACCAGCAACTCCACCGGTGACGTCTATCTCTCGACGTTCGGCGCGGAGCACAAGTACGTTGTCGTACATGAACTCGGACATGCCATGGCGTACCAGAGCAACGGCGATTCCAGCGCCAGTTTCTCCTATGGCGCGACCCTCAACAGCTGCTATACAGATAACACTCGAAACCACGAGGCGAACTCGAAGGAGTATCAGAGCGCGGCAGTCAACGAGGGTATCGCCCATTATTACGCAGCGATCGCGTTTAACAACTCGGCTGAGTCCAGTTGTGGGTTTGCGTACTACAAGACAACCGACTGGGACCTCGACACCGTAACCGATGCCACGAATGTGAGCTGCGAAAGCGGGCCGATAGCGGGAGTCGACAATGCGGACTACTTGGGGGACTGGTGCACCGGGACGCTGACAAATCGAGCCGTCGAGTGGGACTGGCTGCGCTTCTTCTGGGATCTCGATACGGATCAGAGTGTAACAACAACTACTATCTTCGAGATCTGGGATGACGCCAACCCAAATTCCTGGAACTCCACGGGGGACAGTACGGGATCGAACTATCCGTCCACTCGCATGAGGGACGCGGCTAACACCAATGGGGTCCTGACCGAGTGGGACAACGAGGACAACACGAATGGTGTCCAGCGGTGACCAACGGTATCGCTTCGCCAATCCCCCTTCTGTTCTCAGCCGTGCTCACACTAACCTCCGGTTGCCATGATAAGACCGGCGGATCGGGGGATAGCAATTCGGACACACAGGACAGCGGACTCGGAGCAGATCTGGACGGGGATGGCTGGACGGCAGCGCAGGGTGACTGTGACGACACGCAGGCAGCGGTCAGTCCGGGTGGTACGGAGGTCATGGGGGACGGGATAGACCAGAACTGCGATGCCTCCGACGCCGCACCCGTGGCTGATCTGTCGGATGCGGAGGGTGTCTGGTATGGTGTGTCACGCTCTGGCTTAGCTGGATGGGCGACAACCATCGTCAACGACGTCGACAGCGATGGACTCGATGACATCCTGGTTGGCGCCCCAGCGGGGCGGCAGGACTGGGCTGAAGAGGGAAGAGCATACCTGCTATACGGACCCGCCACTGTGGTTGGAGAGCTCATTGAGGCGGATATACAACTCCATGCTGAGTCGGGGTTCGACACCTATGGGAGCGCACTTGCATCCGTGGGAGACGGCAACGGCGACGGTTGGGGTGATGTCGTTATCGGCGCGCCTGCCAATCCAGAAGGTGGCATTCAGGCAGGCGCTGTCTACCTTGGACTTGGACCGGACCTCGAATCTCAGATTCTGCTCTTGGGGTCCGATGGTCGTGCCACCGCCACTGCGCTGGCAGCGCATTTCGACCTGGACGGCGATGGCATTCAGGATGTCCATGTGGGCTCTCCTTCAGTTGGGAATTCGTCGCCAGGCCGTACAGATGTTATTCTTGGGCCCTTCTCTACGGAGATGCTGACGTTGGACGACACCGACGTCTCTCTCACCGGAGAGAGTGTACTGGACTATGCGGGCCAGAGTGTAGCAGCAGGAGACATGAATGGGGATGGCTACGGTGATCTAGCTGTTGGCGCTCCTATCAGCGACATGGACGGCGACATGGCTGGCAGGGCATATGTCATCTTCGGTCCGCGCTTTGGAAGCTTGTCGCTTGCGGATGCCGACGCGATCCTCTCTGGGGAGACCGTTGGTGCTGAAGCCGGGGTCGCCATGGCCTGTGCGGCTGATCTGGATGGAGATGAGGCCGACGATCTCATGATCGGCGCTCACCTCGATGAAGATGCAGGAGATCGAGCTGGCAAGGTCTACCTTCTCTACGCGCTCTCCACGGGTAGTCGTGCGCTCGCCGACTCGGACGCCATCTTTGTAGGCGAGACCACCCACGAGATGGTCGGCCTTCGGCTGGCCGCCACAACAATGGCAGATGGTGCCGGCGCCCTTCTCGTGTCCGCACCACGTGATCTCTACGCGACAGGGGGATACCCTGGAAAGGTCTACTTGTTCGATGGACTTCTCGCGGGCGACTTGAGCATTGCGGATGTGTCACTGGTGTATGCTGGTACGTCACCGAATGAGGCCGCTGGGGTCGGCGTTGGCAGCGGGGGCGACGTCAATGGCGATGGCAGCGAGGATATCGTGGTCGGCGCTCCATACAACGGTGTGGGTGCTGAGGAAGGCGGGGCGGTCTACATATCGCTAGGCGGTGGGTAGATGTGTCGTTGGCTCGGAAGGAGCGCCTACGTGGTCAGAGACCATGGTGGGCTTCTTGACGCTTTACCACATACTTTTCGCCTAAGAGCACCTTGATCTTGACGTGGCCGTGAAGACAACGGCAACTGCTTTGGGCCTCTCGGAGTCCCAGGACATTTTTCCGACGGAGGCGCGTACTAGAAGGACGGCGACAGGGCTCGGCCGCACACGTGCCGCAGCGGCCTCAACTACCCCCGCCGCCGCCCCTTCACCCCCACCTCCAGACTTACGC